>CAZKUP010000011.1:0-24112 GCA_964555985.1 uncultured Clostridium sp.
TCCATTGCCTAAACTCTCTCTTTTTTATTTAGTCCTTGACATTGGGTACATTTTAGAAGAGATTCTTCTTTTTTTATTTTTTTAGGGGAAATCACAATAAAAGTAGAGAATAATATATATGAAGATAAGTTTTTATAAAAAATACTTATCTTTCTGATTTTAGTCTTATTATAAATTGTGATTTTATTTTCATAAAATTAACTAGTCTAATAGAAAAAAGCAATCATTAATGATATAATTATTATGGCTTATAAAAAATGTTATAAAGTATAAAAAAATTGACTATAATTATATTAGTGAGGGTAGTGATGGTTGCATGAAAATAATCGATAATAAATTTACAAAACTAGGAGATGATTTAAAAGATACAATAAAGTCAAATAGTAAGATACAAATATGTGCTTCAATTTTTTCAATGTATGGATTTGAAAGTTTAAAAAAAGAATTATCTAAAGTAGATTCATTACAATTTATTTTTACTGACCCTACGTTTGTAAATAGTGTTTCAAGTAAAAAAGAATCAAGAGAGTTTGAACTTGGCATTAGAAATAGGGAAAAATCAGTAAATGGATCTGAGTTTGAAGTAAGATTAAAAAATGAATTAAATGGAAAAGCAATAGCAAAAGAATGTGCGAATTGGATTCAAAATAAAGTAAGATTTAAAAGTAATATAAATTTTAATCCTATTGATAAATTTATAAATGTTGAATCAAAGAGTGAAATATTTGGTAAAGAAATTTTTACAACATATCTAAATGTTGAACAATTTAATACTGTTGGATTTGGCTATGAAAAAGGGAATTCATTATTTACATCAGTAACAAAAGTTGATGATAATTACGAAATGACTAAATATTATATGAAATCATTTGATGAACTTTGGAATGATAAAAACAATTTTAAAGATGTAACAGATGATGTACTTAATTTTATATCTGATTTATACAAAGAAAATTCTCCAGAGTTTGTTTATTATATTACTTTGTATAATATTTTTACTAAATTTTTAGAAGATATATCTGAAGATGAAATTGCAAACGAAAAAACTGGATTTAAAAAGTCTAAGATATGGAGTACATTGTATGATTTTCAAAAAGATGCTGCACTTGGAATAATAAATAAATTAGAAAGACATAATGGGTGCATTTTAGCAGATAGTGTTGGTCTTGGTAAAACATTTACAGCACTTGCAGTAATGAAGTATTATCAAGAAAGAAATAAAAGTATATTAGTATTATGTCCAAAAAAACTAAGTGAGAATTGGAATACATATAAGACCAATTATAAAGACAATTTATTACAAGAAGATAGGTTTAATTACGATGTATTATTCCATACAGATTTATCAAGAAAAAAAGGAATATCTAATGGAATTGACTTATCAAGGGTAAATTGGGGAAATTATGATTTGGTTGTAATTGATGAGTCACATAATTTTAGAAATAATAGTGCGAGAAAAGATAGAGAAACAAGATATAATAGACTAATGAAAGATGTTATGAAATCCGGTGTAAAAACTAAGGTTCTTATGCTTTCTGCAACGCCTGTAAATAATAAATTTACAGATTTAAAAAATCAACTAGCACTTGCATATGAAGGAAATACAAACAAAATTGATGAAAAAATAAGTAATACAAAATCTATTGATACAATATTGAAAAATGCACAAACTGCTTTTAATGAGTGGAGTAAGTTGCCAGTAGAAGAAAGAACAAGTATTGAGTTATTAAATAGATTAAATACTAACTTTGATTTTTTTAAATTGTTAGATAGTGTAACTATTGCCAGAAGTAGAAAACATATTGAAAAATATTACAATATGAATGATATAGGTAAATTTCCAACTAGATTAAAACCCATAAGTTTATCTCCTGAAATAACTGATATAGATAGTTTTATGTCTATAAAAGAAATATCAGAAACTTTAATGAAATTAAATATGAGTATTTATGCCCCATTTGACTATATTTTAGATGACAAAATGTCATATTACAAAGAAAAATATGATATTTCTGTAAAAGGTGGACAATCTAGTTTTAGACAAGCTGATCGTGAAAGAAGTTTAAAAATACTTATGAGAATAAACTTGTTAAAGAGATTAGAAAGTTCAGTAGAATCATTTAAAATTACATTAAATAAAATATTAGAACAAATAAATAATATTTTACTTGCCATTGAAAATTTTGATAAAAATGGAATAAATAATACATATGAAGATTTAGAAGTGATAAATTTTAATACCGATGAAGATATTGAAGATTTAATGAATGACGAATTTAGTATTGGTACAAAAGTTAAAATAGATTTAAAAGATATGAATACTATTGGCTGGAAAGAAGATTTATTATATGATTCAGATATATTAAAGAGATTACTTTCTGAAATAAGTAAAGTGACACCAGAACACGATTTAAAATTGCAAGAACTTATAAAATTAATCGCAAATAAAATTGAAAATCCGATAAATAAAGATAACAAAAAAGTAATAATATTTAGTGCTTTTGCAGATACTGCGAATTACTTATATAAGAACTTATCACTTCCATTAAAACAAAAATATAATTTAGACACTGCTAAAATAACAGGTACAGGTACTAACGAGTGTACATTAAATATAAATAAAGATTTTAATAATTTACTTATGAATTTCTCTCCAAAATCAAAGCATAGAGAAGTAATAGACCCAAGTGCAAAAGAAGAAATAGAAATTCTTATAGCAACCGATTGTATTAGTGAAGGACAAAACTTACAAGACTGTGACTATTTAATAAATTATGATATTCACTGGAATCCAGTTAGGATAATCCAAAGGTTTGGTAGAGTAGATAGAATTGGTTCAGATAATGAAGTTATTCAATTGGTAAACTTCTGGCCAAATTTGAATTTAGATGATTATATAAATCTTAAAAATAGAGTAGAAAATAGAATGCTTATGATGGATATATCTGGTACAGGAGAAGATAATGTTTTAACAAATAAATCTAGTGATATTGAATATAGAAAAGCACAATTAAAAAAATTACAAGAAGAAGTTGTAGATTTAGAAGAAATGAATACAGGAATATCTATAACTGATTTAGGACTAAATGATTTTAGAATGGATTTAGTGGAATATGTAAATAATAATGGAGATTTAAGTAAAATACCTAATGGTATGCATTCAGTAGTATTTGCAAATCCTGAATTAGGTGTAGAAAAGGGAGTTATTTATGTTTTGAAGAATATAAATAATGAAGTTAATATAGATAATATGAATCAATTACATCCATTTTATTTAGTTTATATTAAAGAAGATGGAACAATATTATCTAATCATTTAAGTGTAAAAAATACATTAGATATTTTAAGAAAATTGTCAAAAGGGTATACAATTCCCATTAAAGAAGCATATATGACTTTTAATGAAGAAACTGATGATGGAAAAAATATGAAAAAGTATTCAGAACTATTGAATGAGAGCATAGATTCAATAATAAATATAAAAGAGGAAAATGATATTGATAGTTTATTTAGAAGTGGTGGTACTACAATGTTAAAAAATGACATTAAAGGACTAGAAGACTTTGAACTAATATCATTTATGGTGATTGTATGATAGATTTACCTAAATGTTGTTTAGTTAATAGATTTATTCCAAAAAAAACATTTTATGAAAAAATAGCAATTTCTTCTAATATAAAAGATGATTTTGTAAATGAAGTAGAAAAAATAATATGGTTATATAAATTATCTGAAGATACCTTAGGAATATCAAAAACAGAAGTTGTAGAAGAAATACAAGTTTTTGCAATATATTTAAAAGAGAAGAAAATACCTAAAAATGTTATAAAGATAATTTCAAAAGCTATACCATATAAGATATTATTTGTTATAAAATATAATGATAATATATGCTATGGCATTAAAGTAGATGATTTATATTTTAGCGACTGGAATGAAGAAATAATTTTTGAATTAAACTCTCTTAATTTAGAAATTGTTTATGAAAATATTGTAAAATCAATTATGAAGGAGTCGGAAACAGAAAAAGAATTTGAAACCTTAATACAAGATAGAAAAAAAGAAGAAGAACTTACTAAAAAAATAGAAACTATAAAAAATAAAATATCAAAAGAAAAGCAATTTAATAGGAAAGTAGAATTAAATCAAGAATTAAGAAAATTAGAAAAAGAAATGGAGGAATTAAATAATGAATAAATTAGATATGGAATCTATAAATATAGTTGATGGAAATATAGAGAAAATTGGTAATTTATTTCCAAATGTAATTGTAGAGTCTGAAAATGGAAAAAGAGTAGACTTTGATTTATTAAAACAAGAATTATCAAAGGAAATAGTAGAAGGAAATAAAGAAAAATACCAATTAACTTGGCCGGGAAAAAAAGAAGCAATTTTGAATGCAAACACCCTATCTAAAAATACATTAAGACCTTTAAGAGAAAAATCAGTTGACTTTGACAATACACAAAATATTTATATAGAGGGAGATAACTTAGAAGCATTAAAAATATTACAAGAATCTTATCTTAATAAAATAAAGTGTATTTACATAGACCCACCATATAACACTGGAAACGACTTTATTTATAATGATAATTTTAATAAAACAGAAGAAGAAGAAGCATTAAGCGATGGGACTATAAATGAAGAAGGTACTCGATTAGTTACTAATTATTCATCGAACGGAAGATTTCATAGTGAATGGATAAGTATGATATATAGCAGATTAAAAATATCGAGAAATCTTCTAACGGATGATGGTATATTATTTATTAGTATTGATGATAATGAGTTATATAACTTAAAAAAAATATGTGACGAAGTTTTTGGAGAATATAATTTTATTTGTAATTTTATAAGGAAAACTGCATTTGGAGAAAAAACAGCAAAACCTAATATTAATAAACATCACGATTATATTTTATGTTATGCTAAGAAAATAGATATTATTCAAAAAAAGGATACATTAAATGGTGAATTAAAAGAGTTTGAAACTTTTAGTAATCCAGATAATGATCCTAATGGACCTTGGACTAAGGATAGTTATCTAATAAAAATAGATAATGGAAGATACGGATATGCAAGATATGGTATAACAAATCCATATTTAAATATAACACATTACCCACCTGTTTATTATGATGAAAGCAATAGAAAACAATGGCACTACATTGAGAAAACTTTTAGGGAAATGGAGAAGAAAGGTCAAGTTGTTTATTATAAAAATAAATCAGATTACACAGGGGAATATAGTTTTTATATAAAAAAATATCAAAAAGACATTGATAAAAAAAATAATAACATAAGCACACTGGTGTTTGATGAAAATATCTATGTAAATGCTAATGGAACTAAAGATATTGTTGATACTTTTAACGAAAAGGAATTCAATAATTCTTATCCAAAGCCTGTCGCTTTAATTGAGAAGATTATTCAATATGCAAATTGGAATTGTAATTCATCAATAATTTTGGATTTTTTTTCAGGATCTGCCACAACAGGTGAAGCTGTTATGAAATATAATTTAGAACATAATTCAAAACATAAATTTATTTTAGTTCAAATTCCTGAAAAATGTAATGAAAAATCAAAATATAAAACAATATGCGATATAGGTGAAGAAAGAATTAGAAGGACAGCAAAGAAAATTAAAGAAGAAACAAATGCTGATATAGATTATGGATTTAGAGTATATAAAATAGATTCATCTAATATGAAAGATGTTTATTATAAACCAAGTGATTTAGAACAATCTCAATTAAAATTATTTGAATCTAATATAAAAGAAGATAGAACAGCAGATGATTTATTAACACAAGTTATATTAGATTTAGGGTTAACATTAGATTTAAGAATTGAAGAAAAACAAATAATAAATAATAAAGTATATTTTGTAGATAATAACTCTTTAGTTGCTTGTTTTGATGATAGAATAGATATAAATATTGTAGATGAAATATGTAAATATATGCCATTAAAAGTAGTTTTTAGGGATAGTTCTTTTAAAGATGATAATGATAAAATAAATTTAGAAGAAAAATTTAAAAAGTTATCACCAGAAACAGAGATAAATATTTTATAGTAAAGATCAATTTAATAGAAAAGTAGAATTAAATCAATGATTAAAAAAAATAGAAAAAAGAAATGGAGGAATTAAATAATGAATAAATTAGATATGGAATCTATAAATATAGTTGATGGAAATATAGAGAAAATTGGTAATTTATTTCCAAATGTAATTGTAGAGTCTGAAAATGGAAAAAGAGTAGACTTTGATTTATTAAAACAAGAATTATCAAAAGAAATAGTAGTGGGAAATAAAGAAAAATATCAATTAACTTGGCCAGGAAAAAAAGAAGCAATATTACTTGCAAATACACCATCTAAAAATACATTAAGGCCATTAAGAGAAAAATCAGTATACTTTGACAATACACAAAATATTTACATAGAGGGAGATAATTTAGAAGCTTTAAAAATATTACAAGAATCTTATCTTAATAAAGTAAAGTGTATTTACATAGACCCACCATATAACACTGGAAATGATTTTATTTATAATGATAATTTTAAAAAAGATAGTAATGATGAATTAGTAGAATCAGGACAGGTTGATGAATTTGGAAATAGATTAGTATCTAATAATCAATCTAATGGTAGATTTCATAGTGATTGGTTATCTATGATGTATCCAAGATTAAAACTTGTCAGGAACTTATTAACTGAGGATGGAGTAATATTTATAAGTATAGATGATAACGAAGTTGATAATTTAAAAAAAATTTGTAATGAAATTTTTGGCGAAAAAAATTTTGTAGCTAACTTTATTAGAAAAACAGGTTCTACTCGTGCGATGGCAATAAACTTTGATATACGTCATGATTATGTATTGATATATGCTAAAAATACAGAAAAAATAAAATTAAATGAAATTTGTAAGGATGTAAATGGATATGTAAATTTTGATGATGATAAAAATGGTAAATGGTCATCACAAGATTTTTCAGTAAGAATGGGCGGATATAAATATAAGATTCCATCAATAGATTTAACACAGTATTTTGAACGCAATTGGGCAAAATCATTAGAGGAAACAAAAAAAATGATGAATGCTTCTCCAAGTGAAACGTTTGAAGAAATTTATTCAAGAGCAAAATATGACAAAATTACTGGGTGGTATACAGTAGGTGAATTTATTTTTAAGGGGAAAGATAAAATAATAAATAAGAAGAAATATGCTGATAAAACATCTACTTTAAAAAATAATACTTTATATGATAATATTGGTTCTAATAAGGGAGGGTCAGCAATAGTAAAAAAACTATTTAATACAGATAAAGAGATATTTAGTATGCCCAAACCAGTAGAATTAATAGAATATTTAGAATTTATTATATCTAATGAAAACGATATAATTTTAGATTTTTTTTCAGGATCTGCTACAACTGCTCATGCACTAATGAAATTAAATGCAATAAATAAAAAAAATAATAAATTTATTTTAATTCAATTGCCAGAAAAATGTGAAGAAAATTCAGAAGCGTATAAAAATGGCTATGAAAATATTTGTGACATTGGTGAAGAAAGAATTAGACGAGCTGCTAAGAAAATTAAAGAAGAAACAAATGCTGATATAGATTATGGATTTAGAGTATATAAAATAGATTCATCTAATATGAAAGATGTTTATTATAAACCAAGTGATTTAGAACAATCTCAATTAAAATTATTTGAATCTAATATAAAAGAAGATAGAACAGCAGATGATTTATTAACACAAGTTATATTAGATTTAGGGTTAACATTAGATTTAAGAATTGAAGAAAAACAAATAATAAATAATAAAGTATATTTTGTAGATAATAACTCTTTAGTTGCTTGTTTTGATGATAGAATAGATATAAATATTGTAGATGAAATATGTAAATATATGCCATTAAAAGTAGTTTTTAGGGATAGTTCTTTTAAAGATGATAATGATAAAATAAATTTAGAAGAAAAATTTAAAAAGTTATCACCAGAAACAGAGATAAATATTTTATAGGAGGTGTAAAAAAATGAAATTAAAGTTTAAAAGGCAGCAATATCAAGATGACGCAGTTATGTCAGTTGTTAAATGTTTTGAAGGGCAAAAAAAAGGAACTAGAAAAGATTTACTTGCTAGATATATAAGAACTCTTGACAAAGGAACTTTACTTGAAAAGGCAGAAGAAGTTGAAGTTATTTCCTTCGGTAATCATCCTATTACACTAACTGAAAGTGAAAGAAGAACTAATATAAGGAATGTTCAAAGAATAAATGATATAAATTATACTGATAATGCAGGATTAAATGATTTTACCATTGAAATGGAAACAGGTACAGGAAAAACTTATACATATATTAAAACTATGTATGAACTTAATAATGCTTATGGATGGAGCAAGTTTATAGTAATGGTACCTAGTATTGCTATTCGTGAGGGTGTTTTAAAATCATTTGAAATTACACAAGAACATTTTCAAGAAATATATCATAAGAAAATAAGATTCTTTGTTTATAATTCTTCAAATAGCTCTAATATTGCAAATATAAATACATTTGCTTCAGATGACTCAATACAAGTTATGATAATAAATTATCAAGCATTTGCTGCAAAAGGTGCTGCAAATAGAAGAATATATGAAGAACTTGATGAACTTGGTTCAAGAAGACCAATAGATGTTATAAAATCTGTTAGACCTATTTTAATTATTGATGAACCTCAAAAATTTGGAGATAAAACTGAAAGTTTATTTGAAGATTTTAAGCCTTTATTTACAATTAGATATTCTGCAACACATAAAAAGAATAAAGAATATAATAAAGTATATAGATTAGACGCCATTGATGCTTATAATCAAAAATTAGTTAAGAAGATTAATGTAAAGGGAATAGAAATTTTAAATAATAAATCAGAAGATACATATTTATTTTTAGATAGTGTAAATATAAGTCAAAAACACGACCCAGAAGCTATTATGGAAATAGAAGTAAAAAGTTCATCTGGGGCAACTAGAAAACTCATGAAAATTAAAGCAGGAGATGACTTATATGCAAAATCTGGGTATTTAACTCCATATAAGGGGTATGTAGTAAGCGAAATAGACGGTAGATATGATCAATATGATAAGGTATTCTTTACCAATGGTGTAGAAATATCAGTTGGACAAGCTTATGGAGATGTAGACGAAGAACATATTACTAGAATACAAATCAGGGAAACAATTCGTTCACATTTTGAAAAAGAAAAAGAATTGCATAAATTAGGAATAAAAGTATTGTCATTATTCTTTATTGATGAGGTTGCTAAATATAAGGATTGGTCAACAGGAGAACCATTAAAAGGCGATTATGCTCGTATGTTTGAAGAAGAATATACAAAAGCACTTGCTGATTATAGAACATTGTTTGATAAAGATTATACAGATTATCTTGACTCATTTGATACAGGTAAGATTCACACGGGATATTTCTCAATAGATAAGAAAGGTCACGAATCTGATCCTAGTATAAATGATAAAAAAGAATATTTAAGTTTTGATGAAGATGCTTATGACTTAATTATGAAAGATAAAGAAAGGCTTTTATCTTTAGAAGAACCTGTGAGATTTATATTTTCACATTCAGCATTAAGAGAAGGTTGGGATAATCCAAATATATTCCAAATTTGTACATTAAAGCATAGTAATTCTGAAATAAGTAAAAGACAAGAAATTGGTAGAGGACTTCGTATCTGTGTAAATAATAATGGAGAAAGAATGGATTATAAAACATTGGAAAGCAATTTCTTTATTGTTAATACATTAACTGTTATAGCAAGCGAATCTTATGAAAGTTTTGCAAAAACATTACAAAATGAAATGGCAGAATCATTATCATCAAGGCCAAAGAATTTTACTTATGAAGCTTTTGTTGGTAAAGTGTTAACTAATGACTTTGGAAAACATTATGAAATCACACAAGAACATTATCAAGATTTACTAATTTTTAATGTAATGAATGGATATGTTGATAAAAATGATAATTATAAGATTACTGATAAATTTGTATCCGACATGGAAAATGACAAATTAGAGGTATTGCCAGAATTAGAATCATTTAAAGAACCTCTTGGGAATTTAATGAAACGATTATATTTGTCTAGCAATACTGAAAATGTAACAAATGCAAGAAAAGCGAATATTCGGGATTTAGTACCTAATGCTAACTTTATGAAAAAAGAATTTCAAGATTTGTGGAACAAAATAAATGTTAAAACAATATATGAAGTATCATTTAATACTGATGAACTTATTGAAAAGGCAGTAAACGCGATTAACTCGAAATTACATATAAATAAAATGAAAGTAAGAATAACAGAAGGTTCACAAAAAGAAAGTATAAATTCTGTATCACTTAATAGTAAAGAATCAATGACAGAGGCTAAATCAAAAGTAGAAGTAGTAGAAGATTTTACTCCGTCACAGGTACAATATGATTTAATTGGAGAATTGACAAGAGATACAAAACTTACACGAAAAACTATTATTGATATATTATCTAGTATAAAATCTGAATATTTTGCAATTTATAAATATAATCCAGAGGAGTTTATAAGAAAAGTTGCAAAATTAATAAACGATGAAAAAGCAGCAACTGTAATAGATGGAATAACATATCATAAAACAGAACAAAAATATTCTAATGATATATTTACTATAAATAATGTTCGTGCTGAATTAGGAGAAAATGCAATAGATGTTAAAAAACATATATATGATTTTCTAGTTACTGATTCAAAAAACGAAACTAATTTTGCAAAAAAATTAGAATCAGGAGAGGTAACTGTATATGCAAAATTACCTAATGGATTTAAAATACCTACTCCAGTGGGAAATTATAATCCAGACTGGGCGATTGTATTTGATAATCCATCATTTAAATATGTTTACTTTATTGCAGAAACAAAAGGTAGTATGGATTCAATGGAATTAAGAGATGTTGAAAAAGCTAAAATTGAATGTGCAAGAAGGCATTTTAAATGTCTATGTAATGATACTGTAAAATACGATGTTGCAGATAGTTATGAAACTTTAATAAACTTATTAGCGCAATAATTTTAATAGTTATACTGAAGATGGGAACATAAAATATTTAAAGAATTATTTGATAAAGTGTGTTTTAATGCTTTTTTAAACATAATACAACTTTAATTAATGACTTGAGTAAATAAGTGTAAAAGAAATATTAATTCTAATGGAAATAAAAGATGTAAAATAATTATTTCTATAATTAAAACATATCAAAATATTACTTGATATGTTTTTTTATGATATACTTATTATGGTGATGAAAATGAAGAAAGTAATGCTTATGATTTTAGATGGATTTGGACTTAGGGATGAGGTATATGGTAATGCTGTTAAGCAAGCAAATAAACCTAATTTTGATTATTTATGGAATAATTATCCGCATTCTACTTTGGATGCTAGTGGTGAATTTGTTGGTCTTCCTAAGGGTCAAATGGGTAATAGTGAAACAGGACATTTGAATATAGGTGCAGGTAGGGTTGTATACCAACCTCTTGAATATATTAATAAAGAGATTAGAACTGGTAATATTTTTAATAATAAAGAGTTATTGAAGGTTATGAATTATGCTAAAGAAAATAATAAGAAACTACATTTTTTAGGACTTGTTAGTGATGGTGGTATTCATTCTTCTATTAATCACTTAAAGAGTTTACTTAGTATGGCATATGAAAATGGAGTTAGTAATATTTATATTCATGCTATAACTGATGGTAGAGATACTTTTGTTGATAGTGGTTATAATTATTTAAAAGAGATAGAGGATTTAAATATTGGAAGTATTGCTACTATATGTGGTAGATATTATACTATGGATAGAGATAAAAATTATGATAGACTAGAAAAGGGTTTTAATTTAATTACTAAAGGTATTGGTAATGAATATAGGACTTTAAAAGATGTATTTGATAGTTCTTATAGTAATAATATATATGATGAATTTATTGAACCATCAATTTTAGATAAAAATGGATTAATAGGAGAGGATGACGCAGTTATTTGGTTTAATTTTAGACCAGATAGAGCAAGAGAAATATTATCTTATTTAGTAAAAGTTACTACTCATATTGCTACTATGATGGAAGTATCTAGTGAACTTAATATACCTTATGCTTTTAAATTAGAAGATATGGATAATACATTAGGAATTTATTTATCTAAAAATAATATTAGACAGTTAAGAATTGCAGAAACTGAGAAGTATGCTCATGTTACTTATTTCTTTGATGGAGGAAAGGAATTAAATTTAGATAGATGTGATAAGGTTCTTATTAATAGTCCTAAGGTTAAAACTTATGATTTACTTCCTAGGATGAGTGCTTATGAAATTACTGATAAATTACTTAGTATTATTGATAATTATGATTATATTATACTTAATTTTGCTAATTGTGATATGGTTGGTCATACAGGGAATTTAGATGCGACTATTAAAGCTGTTGAAAGTGTTGATTATAATCTAGGTAGAATTTATAATGAGTGCATAAAAAATAATATAACTTTAGTTGTTACTGCAGATCATGGTAATGCTGAATTAATGATAGATAATGATGGTAATATAATTACTACACATACAACTAATAAAGTACCATTTATTGTATGTGATAATGATTTTATATTAAAAGATGGGGCATTAAAAGATATCGCACCAACTATGCTTGAAATAGGCAAACTTAGTATACCTAAAGAAATGACAGGGGATGTTTTAATTGAAAGAAGAAGTAATAATAATTAAAGAGTCACTTAGAATAGTTGATTCTAAATATGTAGATAGTAAACAATTAGATGAAAGTTCATATGAAATAACTTTTGAATATAAAAATAGAAATTATAAATTATATATAAATAGTAAATATAAATTAATAGTGTTATCTACAATTGAATCTATTTATGGACTTGATTTTAATAGTGATACATTAGAATTAGTTGAATATATAAATATTATGATGGCATATACTATGTTTGAAGATTATAATTTTTCATCATTTTCTATTAGAAGAGAAAAAATTAAAGATGTAATGTTTAACTCAATGCAGTTAATTAATAGTAAAGGAGATTATAATACAATTGTGGAAACATCTAATACTGTAGATGATGATATGCTTTATAATTCTAATATAATTTTATATAATTTTGGTTTAGATTCTTTTGATAGAAGGCTATTTAATGATGATTTATTTGAAGATTTTAGTGATAAAATTAGTACTTATAGTGAAGAGGATTTATATTTAATGTATACTACTTTTGTATCATATTTTTATAAAATTATAAGTAATAAGTGGAATGATGTATTTATTGATCCATTTATTATTAATGAAAAGATTAATATTGTATATGATGAAATAATAAATAGAAAAATTGAATTTAAATCTTGGTATAAAAGTATGGAAATACATTTTACTAAAGAAAATATTGAATTATATTTAGATAATAGAGATAAAAATAAGAAGAAAGAACTTAAATGACAATATGTCATTAGTAATAAAATAAAGAATTACATAAAATGTAATTCTTTTATTCATTTCCCATTGATAATAAATTTCTTATTTCATTTTC
Source organism: uncultured Clostridium sp. (assembly GCA_964555985.1). Taxonomy (GTDB): domain Bacteria; phylum Bacillota_I; class Bacilli_A; order RF39; family UBA660; genus CAG-1193. The sequence goes on from CAZKUP010000011.1 coordinate 13,647, forward strand.
ACTTAAACTAGATAATACCTCATTATTATTATGACCTTCTATTAAATTATCACTAAGTATTTTCTTTTTATTTTGTAGTTCTATAATTCTTTCTTCTATCGTACCTTTTGTAATAAGTTTAATAACAGTAACTTTCTTTTTTTGCCCAATTCTATGTGCTCTATCAGTAGCTTGATTCTCCACTTGTGGATTCCACCAAATATCTAAGTGTATTACAACATCCGCACTTGTTAAATTAAGACCTGTACCACCTGAACCTAATGTAATTAAGAAACAATTTGTATTATCATTATTAAACTTTTCTACCAAATTCATTCTTTCTTTACTCTTAACATCACCACATATCATATAACTAGATATATTTTCATCATTAAACATAGATTGCACTCTATCTATAACGGTTTTAAAACTACTAAATATAAGTATTTTATGATTTTCACTAATATATGTTTTTACTATTTCTAATAGTTTTTCAAATTTAACTGATTCCCCAGTATAATTTGTATATTTTATATTTGGATCAATACATATTTGTCTTAATTTCGTTAATAATTGAAGTATTTTAAATCTTGCTTTTTTAAACCCTTCTGTTTCTATTAGTTCATTTATTTCTTTTTCACTTTCTTTTAATACCTTTAAATATAATTTCTTTTGTACATCAGGTAATTCTAGATATATATTATTTTCTATTTTATCAGGTAAACTTTTAAGAACATCTTGTTTTTTTCTTCTTAATATAAATGGATTAATTTGTAGATTTAAGTTTTTTAATTTACCTAATGAATCATTATCCACATCACTAACACCATATAATTCCCTAAATGTTTTAATACTATTTAAATATCCAGGCATTATAAAGTCAAATATACTCCAAAGCTCTAAAACTGAGTTTTCTAGTGGTGTACCTGTAAGTGCAAACTTAGTTTGAGCTTTAATCTTTTTAATCTCTTTAGTCATACCAGCTTGATAATTTTTAATTGCCTGTGCCTCATCTATAATACAAAGATCAAAGAATTTATTTTCATACTCATCATTATCATTTCTAACAAGTCCATATGTAGTTATAAATATATTATAATTATCAAAGTCCTTCATTATTTCTTTTCTTTTTTCTTTAGATTCAACAACTACTGTATATTTTAAATCACTTGCAAACTTATCAAATTCTTTTTTCCAATTATATACAAGTGAAGTTGGACATACTATCATTATTTTAGCAGTACTTTTCTCTTTTAATACTTCTTTTATCATACATATAGTTTGCAAGCTTTTACCAAGTCCCATTTCATCTGCTAAAATACCACCTAAATCACATTTATAAAGAGTATATAACCATTTAACACCATCTTTTTGATAATCTCTTAATATCTTATCATCTTCTTTAGAAAATGTTATATTTGTTTGTTTATACTTCCTAAAATTCTCAATAAAATTATTAAACTTATTATCTGTATTAATAATACTATAATCACTTTTTAAACTATCTATATAAAATGCTCTATATTTAGGTATTTCTATATTACCACTTTTAATCTCTTTTCTACTAATACTTAAATCATCCATTAAATTACTTAATTCATTTAATTCATCATTATTTAAATCAATAATATTTCCATTTTTTAATCTATAATACTTTTTCTTATTCTTAAGAGATTCAAATACATTATCAAGTTCATCTAAATTAATATTTTCAGCACTAAAACTATATGACATAATGCCACCCATACCAATAGAGAAATTAGATTTAATTTTACTTTCTTTAATAAATTTAATACTATCTATTTTCTTAGTAGTAAATACTTTATACTCTGATAAAGTACTTATTCCTTCAGATAAAAAATATCCAATATTATCTATATCAGTAAGAAGTATTTTATTATTACCTATTTCAAATCCTAAATTACTTATTTTAGTAATAAGTTCATTCTCATATTCATCATTTCTAATAATATTATCTAATTTATCAAAATAATTAATAATATTCCCTTTATAATCTAATTTAATTTCACAAGTAATATAATCTTTATTTAAATCAAAATAAAGAGAAGCATCTGGTTTAGAAGATACGACTATATCAGTAATATCATCACTAATATTTATCTTATTTTTAATACTTCTAAGCATTCCATTTTTAAATAATTCAATATTTTCTTTAGTAAATACAAGTTCATTTAAATTATTATCAAGAAGTGTACCTAGAATCTTTTTATATGTATCAGGAATAATATACAAGCATTTTTCATAATATATATAATTAAAATAAATATCAATAAATTTATATTTATCTTTATTATATATAGTTAAATAGTACTTATCATCTTTAATATCTAGATTAATTTCAGTAGGAAGAGAATATGATATATTATTAACTATACCTATATTTTTTAATTTAAATTCTCTATTATTTAATTTATCTAGCAAATATTTAAGTTCACTTCTAGTTAATTCAAGTGCCTTTTTGTTATAATCACTTTGAAAACTACTTATAATATCAAGTAATTCCTCATCTTCTTTTTTTAAATAATGTTTATTACTATCAAATGTAAATTCTTTTCCTAAACAATATGTACCACCATTTTTATATGCTTTTATAAATGTAATAAGCTTATTATCTGTATTTAAAACATATTGCTTTTTTAATCCAACATACACTCTAAAAGATGGGTTATACTCTAAATCAAGTTCAACAGTTAATTTAATTGGTTCTTTAACTCCATTTACTTCTTCTTTCGTGTCAAATTCATTTAATAAATTCTTAGTTATTTCTTCAATTGATAGGGGTTTTGGAAATAAATCATCACTATTATTAAGAATTACTGCAGCAATATGTTTACAACTTTTTCTCATAGAAAATTCTCTACATGTACATCCGTAACCAGTAATTTTTCCTTTACTTATTCTTATATTTACAATATTATAATCAAAGTAATAATTAGAAGAATATACATAATATTTATATAATGTACCATATATATTTTCTATAACATCTTCAAGTTCAATAAACTCACTATCAATATCAGTGGCATCCATATATGATTTTCTTCCTAATAAATCTAAAATTATTTTTTCTACATCCATAACATAATTCCTTTCAAATACCAATATTATAGCATAATAATATAAAAAAATTATATTTAATTTTAATTTTGTGCTAAAATATATATAGGTGATAGTTATGAAGAAGTTAAATGAAATATTTGATACAGAATATGATGTAGAAATAAATGATATTAAGACTAATACTAAAGAGATTAATGAAGGGGATCTTTTTGTATGTATAAAAGGATTTAATGTAGATAGACACAATTTTGTAGATGAAGCTAAAAGGAAGGGCGCTAAAGCACTAGTTGTAGAGCATAAAGTTTCTTCTTCTCTTCCTCAAATAATTGTAGATAATACTAATGATAGATTATGTGAGATTGTAAATAAATTTTATGATTATCCAAGTAAAAAAATGAAAATGATTGGAGTTACTGGTACTGATGGTAAAACTACAACTTCAACAATAATATATCAATTATTAAATCAAGTTGATAAGTGTGGTTATATAGGCACTAACGGCGTAAAATGTCCAATGTATAGTGATAGTTCTAATAATACAACTCCTACAATTGAGCATTTGAATAGATTTTTATATAATTTTAATAAGTATAATTGCAATTATGCTTGTATGGAATCTGGTAGTGAAGGACTTGCACAAGGAAGATGCAGGGGTATATTGTATGATTATTCTATATTTACAAATCTTACTCATGAACATTTAAATTATCATAAAACAATGGATAATTATATGAGGGCAAAGTCAATATTATTTGAACAAACTAAGACAGAGGGAGTGTCTATTATTAATATTGATGATGAGTATGGAAAGAAAATAAGTAAGTATTCTAAGGGAAAAGTATTATTTTATGGAATGAATAAAGATGCTGATTTTAGAATTAGTAATGTTTGTATAAATAACACATTTACTACTTTTGAGTTAACATATAATAATAAAACATATAATATATTATCTCCTTTACTAGGTATGTTTAATGTATATAATTTAACTGCCGCTTTATCTGTTCTTATTTTAGAAAAAGTTGATATTAATAATCTTGATTTAAAAAATTTATTTATAGATGGTAGAATGAATAATATTGATTTAGGACAAGATTTTAAAGTTATTGTTGATTATGCACATACTCCTAATGGTTATATAAATTTATTTAATTTTACTAAACAATTAAAAAGAAATAGAGTAATAATTGTTGCAGGCACAGCAGGGGAAAGAGATAAAGAAAAAAGACCTGTAATGGGAAAAATACTTGTAGATAATGCTGATTTAGTTGTATTTACTTATGAAGATCCAAGAAGTGAAAATATTGATGATATAATAGATGATTTAACAAGAGAAGTAATGGATAAACAAGATAAATTCATCAGAATAAATGATAGAAAAGAAGCAATAGAATATGCTATAAATTATGCTAAAAAAGATGATATGGTATTAATACTTGGTAAAGGTAATGAAACATATGAAACACTAAAAAATGGTAAAATATATTTTAATGATATAGAAGAAGCAAAAAATGCATTAATGAAAATAAAAATAAAATAGTTAGTCTATTTTATTTTTTAAATACTCTTCATAAGTAGTCATTTTATCAACATATTTAAAATTATCTTTAAAATCAATAATTCTATTTGCAGTAGTTTCTATAAACTCATGATCATGAGTTGAAAATATTATCGCACCCTTATAATTAATAAGAGCATTATTTAAACTAGTAATTGTTTCTACATCCAAATGATCCGTAGGTTGATCAAGCATAAGCATATTCGCACCAATAAGCATCATTTTAGATAACATACATCTTACCTTTTCTCCTCCAGAAAGAACATTTACCTTTTTTAATACCTCATCTCCACTAAATAACATTCTTCCTAAAAAACCTCTTACAAACTCATTATCATCATTTTTTGAATAATCTTTTAACCAATCTACTAAAGTCTTATTATTTGTAAAATAATTATCATGATTTTTAGGAAAATAAGATAAATTTACAGTATTACCATATTTTATTTCACCACTATCTGGTTTTATTTCTCCATTTAATACTTTAAATAGAGTAGTTATTACTATTTCATTACCAATAAGAGCAATTTTATCATAATTATTTATAGTTAAATTTAAATTATTAATAATTTTAACACCATCAACACTTACACATAAATTTTTAGTAATAAGTACATCTTTTCCAAGTGGTTTATCTATTAAAAAATTAATATAAGGATATTTTCTACTTGATGCCTTTATATCTTCAAGTACAATCTTATCAAGTAATTTCTTTCTTGAAGTTGCTTGTTTACTTTTAGATGCATTCGCACTAAATCTTGCAATAAAATCTTGTAATTCCTTTATTTTTTCCTCTTTTTTCTTATTACTATCTCTCATTTGCTTTTGAATTAATTCACTAGATTTATACCAAAAATCATAATTACCTACAAAAAGAGTAATTTTTTCATAATCTATATCTACAATATGAGTGCATACTTTATTTAAAAAATGTCTATCATGACTAACTACTAAAATAGTATTATTAAAATTAATTAAAAACTCTTCTAACCACATTTTAGCATTTATATCAAGTCCATTAGTAGGTTCATCTAATAAAAGTATATCAGGTTCTCCAAACAATGATTGTGCAAGTAAAACTTTTATTTTCTCTTTAGTTGGAATATCTTTCATAAATGATTCATGATATTTCATATCAACACCCAATCCAGATAAAAGTATAGATGCATCACTTTCTGCTTGCCAACCATTTAAATCAGCAAATTCACTTTCTAATTCGCCTAATTTAATACCATCCTTATCAGTAAAATTCTCTTTAACATATAACTTATTCTTTTCCTCAATTATCTCATATAATCTCTTATTACCCATAATAACCGTATCAAGTACTCTATAATCATTATATAAATTATGATCTTGCTTTAATATAGATAATCTTTCACCCTTACCAATATTAATTTCACCAACAGTTGTATCTATTTCACCAGAAAGTAACTTTAAAAAAGTTGATTTACCCGCACCATTCGCACCTATAATTCCATAACAATTACCATTAGTAAACTTTAAGTTAACATTTTCAAAAAGAGTTCTTTTTCCAAATCTTAGTGAAACATTATTTATTGAAATCATTATTATCAATTCCTTTCTTTATTTCTTTAAGTATATCTTTTACTATTTCTCTACATTTAAAATCTTCATCAATTAATGGATTATATTCAACAATATCAATACTTGAAATATTTGTTCTTGAAATTAATTTAAATAATATTTCTTTAACATTATCTATAGTTAAACCAAATTCATCTTGATAAATATTTTCCATACACACATTAACTGCATTAAAAAGAGTAGGTTTAATAACATCTAAATCAAATGAAATATGTACATATTTTGTATTAATTCTTTTAAGAATATCTTCTATTAATTCATCAATATTATCTATTTCATTAGATTTTTTATAATAAATATTATGTGACTTTATATAATCCATTTCCTCTTTTTCATAATTAGATAAACCTATATAATATAAATTCTTTGGATTTAACTTATTTTTACTTATATTATATATTTTACTTTCACCTAAAGAAACAGCAACAGGAATACCATGAATATTCCCAGATGGAGTAGTAGCTTCTGTATGTATATCAGCATGTTTATCTATGTATATTACTGATACATCTTTATAATAATCTAATACTGCACCAACACTACCAATAACACATGAATGATCTCCACCTATTGTAAATGGAATACAATTATTAGCAAGACTATTTGTTATTTCTTTATATAGATTTTTATTAGACATTATATTTTCATTTAAATATTTTAATTTATTATTAACATTATTACTATCTACAAAAACATTACAATCAACACATTTACTTTTAGTATTAAATATACTTTCTAATATATCTTTTAAATATTCATAAGCTTTATCTGCGCCATCAACAAAACATCCATATTTTATTGGCATTCCAATTATATCTATTTTTTTCATAAACAACCTCTTCATAAAGTATATATTAATTCTTAAAGTAAATCAAGAAAAAAAGAATCAATTATGATTCTTTCCCGGGTAATTGCTGAGTTATACAGTGGATATTACCACCACCTAAAAGTATTTCTCTAGCATATATAGGTTCTATTTTTCTATCTGGATATAACTTTTGAAGTAAATTTACTGCATCCTGATCTTTTGGATCATTAAATACTGGTACAGCAACAAATCCATTTCCAGTATAATAATTTACATAAGACGCTGCTAATCTATCTCCTTCTTTTCTTGGAAGTGTTCCATCAATCGCATCAACTCCAAGACTTTCTGCTTTAGTAATTAATACAGGTGATGGTACATGTAATTTATGAATTTCTAATTTACGACCCTTCGCATCAGTTTGACTACTTAAATACTCATATGCTTCTTTACTAATTTCATATTGTGGATCATTTTCATCATCAGTCCAAGCAAGCACTACGACACCTGGTTTTACGAAATTACATATATTATCAACATGTCCATTTGTTTCATCATTATATATTCCTCTTGGAATCCAAAGCATTTTTTCACAATTTAAATATTCTAAAAGAGTTTTTTCTATCTCTTCTTTTGTCATATGTGAATTTCTTCCTTCAGAAAGAAGAGTTTCTTCAGTTGCCATAACTGTTCCTTCACCATCAACATGTATAGAGCCACCTTCTAATATAAAATTATCAAGTCTATAACTATCAACTCTTTCTAATTCACACATTTTTTGTGCAATTTTATCATCTTGATCCCATGGAAAATATAATCCATCAACAAGACCTCCCCAAGCATTAAATGCCCAGTCAACTCCACGTACTTCCCCCTTATCATTAATTACAAATGTTGCTCCACAATCTCTACACCAAGAGTCATCATTTGACATTTCAACAACTCTTACATAATCATTAAGCATACCTCTTGCATTTTGATATTGATTCTTACTAACAATCATAGTAATTGGTTCATATTTACCAATAGTATTTGCAACCTTAGTAAATACTTGTTGAGCAGGTTTCGCACCTAATCTCCAGTTATCTGGTCTTTCAGGCCAAATCATATAACATCCAGCATGATGTTCAAATTCTCCAGGCATTCTAAATCCATCTTGCTTAGGAGTACTATTTAATCTTTTCATATAACCTCTTTTCTTCTTTTTAATTATTTTTAATTTTTGAAACTAATATTTCTTCTATAATAAATGATACAATAACACCAATAATAAGTGGTAAATTACCATTAATATATTCCATTGTAAAATCACCAAACATAGTAAATATTACTGCTAAAATAAGTAATACAAATGGAACCCATGTCATTAAATTTAATACAAAATTATTTCCTGGAACCTTATAAGCTCTCTTAGTTTTATCTGTTTTTCTAAGTTTTAAGAACGCTGGAAATATAGGTACATAACTTATAAGTAATGTAACCATACTTAAACTAAAGAATGTCCAGAATAAATTAGACGCTGTTTCACTAACATATCCAAGTATTATTCCTATTATTAATATAACAGTTGCAACAACACCATTTAATATTGATGCCATATAAGGAACTCCCTCTTTGTTAGTCTTTTTAAATAAAGAAGGAAGACCACCATCATCAGCTGAATATTTTGCAACACTATTAACACCAAATGACCATGATACAATATTAGCAATCATTGTATAAATAAACATAAGTCCTACAACTATAACAATAACTCTTATAATATTCTCATTAAGTCCAAGAGTAGTAAGTAATATTGCAAATGAATCAGTAATTCCTGCTACCTCAGCTTCTTCTGTAGACATTGCTATATTAATACCAGTTGCAGGTAATATATAGAATAGTGCCATTAAAGCACCACCTATAATTAATGCTTTAGGTATTTCTTTTTTAGGATTTTCCATATCTTGTGTATAAGTTGCAACAACTTCAAATCCTAAGAAATTAAATATAATTACTGATAAGAATGAAAGCCCTGCTAAATCCATTGTAGGTAATAAATCACTTACACTTTTAATAGGATTAGCGCTTTCTCCTGTTTTAATATATACATAAATTCCAAGTAAACCTAGTGATACCATAAATGCTATTTTGAAAAATGTTCCAATATTTACAATCCATTTATTTTCACCAATTCTAGCAGTACCTAATAAAGATACTATCCAAGTATAACCTAGTTGTAATATTAAAAGCCAAAATAATGATAGTTCTACATCAAATATTCCTGCAACAACATCAGTTACAGCAACACCTAGTGATGCAATCCAAAGTGGAAAATTAATCCAATAATTCCACGCAACTCTTCCTGCCCATTTCGCACCAAAAGCTTTTTTTACCCAATCATACATTCCACCTTCACTATCAAATGTACTACCTAATTCTGCAGTAATCAAACCATATGGTAGACAAAATGCAATTATAAGAAATATCCACCAAAAATATTGAGAATTTCCTATTGCAGCAGTTGGCGCAACACTTTCAGCAACTAATGTAATACATACTGTTGCAAGTATTGCATCAACTAATTTAAATTTTTTCTTTTTTTCCATACTTACTCCTATTCTGCTAAATTCTTATTACATATATCAATTGTTTCCTCAGCTTTACCTAAGAAATAAACTAATAATGCTCTCATAGCAGTTAATCTATTTTCTGCTTCATCAAAGCAAATTGAATAATCAGAATCCATTACCTCATCAGTAACTTCTTCTCCTCTTGTTGCAGGAAGACAATGCATAAATTTAACATGAGGTGCACATTTACTCATCATTTCCTTATTAACTTGATATTTAGGATAGAATATACTCATTCTTTCTTCTTTTGGAAGTTCAGATTCATATAAACCATACCATACATCAGTATAAATAAAGTCAGCATCCTTAAGAGCCACTTCCTCATCATCTGTTACAATACATGTTCCTCCAGATTTTTCACAGTTTTCTCTACCAATTTTTAAATAATCCTCTTTTAATTGAAAATCCTTTGGGCCATAATGTACGAAATGTCCTCCCATTTTAGTAATCATCATCATAAGAGATGCACATACTTGAGTCGCATCACCTACAAAAACAACCTTAATATCAGTTATTTTCTTACCACTAGGCATATGCTCAAATATAGTAATTATATCTCCTAATTCCTGAGTAGGGTGGTTATAATCACTCATACCATTAATTACTGGTATACTAGAATATTTACCAAGTTCAACAATACTCTCATGCTTTTGAACACGAGCCATAAGTATATCAGTTAACCTTGATAATACCATAGCAGTATCTCCTAAAGATTCATGAGAACCAAGTTGAATTTGACCAGGCGCTAAATATTGTGCATGTCCGCCTAATTGTGTCATTGCTGTTTCAAATGAAACACGAGTTCTTGTTGATGATTGTTCAA
>CAZKUP010000012.1:0-22595 GCA_964555985.1 uncultured Clostridium sp.
CTAAGTTATATTCAATATGGTGGAACCGAGGAGATTCGAACTCCTGTCCGAAAATATAGCTATATAAATATCTACAAACTTAGTTTATTTATAATTTTTATTAGAAACATAAAAATAAACAAATAGATTTCTAACTAGATTAGTATTTATTCATCATTTTTACTAATCATCAAATGATATATCCTGCTTTATTAAGCCTAAGATATTCGTCACAGGAAAACAAATATTTAGACTGCCTTCTATTCTTAAGCGAAAGCTAATTGATTTCTGTTTCCAGTTATTTTTATTTTTGGAATTAACGCATGCCAACGGTTTGCAATTTATACTCTAATATTCCCGTCGAAACCAAAAACGGTCCCATAATTAAATTATAACAAAAAAAACTAATATTTCATAGTCTTTTTATTAAATTTATCTATATCTCTTTCTTTTAGAACTTGCTTTTTATCATAATTCTTTTTACCCTTTGCAACACCAATAAGTATTTTTGCAAGTCCATTTTTTATATATAATTTAATGGGAATAAGAGTATATCCTTCAATATTTAGCTTATCTCTCATTTTATATATTTCATTTTTATGTACTAAAAGTTTTCTAGTGCGATCTTCTTCATGACTAAATATACCACTATTCTCATATTTAGATATATGCATATTTAAAATATATAATTCATTATTTTTTATAATTCCATAACTATCTTTCAAATTTGCTTTACCCATTCTTATTGATTTTATTTCACCACCAGTAAGAACTATTCCACACTCATAAGTATCTTCAATAAAATAATCAAACTTTGCTTTTCTATTTAATATTTCCATGCTAGTCACCAATTGAATAGAAATTAATTTTTAAATCATTCGAAGATAATAATGTTTTATATTTTTTATAATATGATTTATAATTTACTAACTCATTTGTTAATTTTGTAAAAGGTATTACTTTATAATCTGTACTATTATTATTATATGCATATGTAAATAATACACTTATATTTTCAAATGAAACCTTTTTCTCTGTATTAGATTTAGTTATTTTTAAATCAAAATCAACCATTGCACTTACTCTTGAATCAATTGCATAATGCCCTGATAATAAGTTTCCTAGTGAATAACATACTAAAGTATTATTAATCATTTCAATAGGTTGTATTGTGTATCCAGTATTACCAACTACAATATCTACTCCCAAACCTGATAAATATGTTGCAATTCTTTTTTGTTCTTCTGAAACAGTTTGTTTATCATATGCATCTAATACATTTCCACCACTATAATCTATACTTACCATGATTATATCTACTAAATCTTTAATACTCTCAACATCACTTTTTACAAGTTCATCACTATAAATATCAACAGCAAAAGCATTTTGTACTATTTCATCAGTTGCAGTTGTATAAGATAAAAGTGCAATTTTAATACCATTTTTTTCAATTATATTATTTTTTAGTCTATTTTCTTCTGAATCATTAACTCCTGCATAAATATATTTGTTATTAGAAATTGTTTCAATAGTACTTTTTATTCCTGCAAGGCCTTTATCATATGCATGATATGAGCCAAGTGACATTGCATTAAATCCTAATTTTGATAATGATTTAATTGTATCTTCTGGTGTATTATAACTATAATTATAACTTGTACCTGCTTCAGCTCCAGCAACTATACTTTGTTCAAAATAGAAATTTACATCTGATTTTTTCATAATATCATTTAAATCTGAAAATACTTTATCAAAATCATATCCATCACTAGTTTTAGTATCATACCACATATTGCTATTAATTAATACATTTCCACCTAATGTAAATGTAGTTGAATATACTTTATCTTTTGGATTTTCTTTTTCAAGTATGTCCGCATTAGTATCTTCTTTTTCCTTTAGAAAATACCCTCTAAATAAATATAATGACCCAAATATACCTACAATAAGTAGCAATAATATTATAAATGGTGCCTTTTTAATTTTCTTCTTTTTCATCTTTTACCTCCATTTTATTAATAACCTCAAAATCAATTATTCCTTCTACTTTAGATGCATTAATACATTTTACATATATTATATCACCCAATCTATATCTTTTACCACTTCTTTTTCCTACTATACTTTGACTAAATTCATCAACTATATAATAATCACCCTTTAAAGCAGAAACATGGACTCTACCTTCAATTCTATTTTCAAGTCTTACAAACATACCAGAAGGCACGACACTTTGTACTTTAGCAACAAACTCTTCTCCTATATGCTCTTGCATATATTCTGCCATTTTCATATCATCAACATCTCGTTCACATTCAATTGCATTTCTTTCTTTTAAAGAAGAATGTTCTGCCTCTTTTTCTAATTTCTTAGATAAATGTACTAAGTCAAATGTACTTAGATTATCACCATGTAAAATACTTTTTAAGACCCTATGAACTGTATCATCTGGATATCTTCTAATTGGACTTGTAAAATGGCAATAACATTTACTAGCAAGGCCATAGTGCCCCATATTTTCTATACTATAAACCGCTTTTTGCATAGACCTAAGTCCAAGTTCTGATACCATTTCATAATCTTTTTCATCTTTTAAACTAAGAAGTAATTCCTGCATTTGTTTAGGCTTAAATTCATTAATTTTACCCTTTATTTTAATTTTATGACCAAGAGCACTTAAAACACTAAAATATTCTCTTAATTTCTTTTCCCTAGGTATTTCATGAATACGATACATCATAGGATAATCTAAAGAAGTTATATATTCTGCAACACATTCATTAGCAGCAATCATAAAGTCCTCAATTAATTTTTCTCCTGTACCTCTTTCTCTTTCTTTTATTTCTATAGGTTTACATTCTTCATCAACAATTATTTTAATTTCAGGAACATCAAAATTAATTTGACCTCTATCATCTTTTCTTTTTCTTAATATTTCAGACAATTCTTTCATTAAGTCAAGTTCATGAGTAAAATCTTCATATCCTTCTGAAACTATTCCCTCTTCTAAATACATATTTGCTTTTTTGTAAGTCATTCTTAGTTTAGAATTTATAACTGCTTCATATATATCGAATCTAACTAATTTACCATTTGGATCATATTCCATATCACATGACATTGTAAGTCTATCTACATGTGGATTAAGTGAACATATACCATTAGATAATTGATGTGGAAGCATTGGAATTACTCTATCAACAAGATATACACTTGTTGCTCTTTCTTCTGCATCTCTATTAAGTGCAGTTCCTTCTTTAACATAATGAGTTACATCTGCAATATGCACTCCAAGTAGATAATTACCATTATCAAGAACATCAATATATATAGCGTCATCAAAGTCTTTCGCATCATCACCATCCATAGTAATAATCTTTTTATCTCTTAAATCTCTTCTTCCAACAATTTCATCATCAGTAACTTCAAGAGGAAGATTCTTTATTTCCTCCATTGTTTCATCAGTAAAATTTGGTTCTATATCATGTTCATATACTTTAGATAATATATCAATACCAACATCATCCTTATGGCCTAATATCTTAATAACCTCACCATAATATTTATTTTTAGATACCTCAGCATAAGGTTTAACAATTACCTTATGACCAGGCATTGCATTATTTCTATGATGCTCATCTATTAATATTGTTAATTTTATTCTCTCATCATCAAGAATAATTTTACCACAATCTTTATCTAAGACAAATTCACCAATAATTGTATCAAAAGACCTATCAAGTATTTTAATAATCTTTCCTTCTTCACTAGAAATGTATTCACATGCTACTAAATCATTGTGTATAGCGCCATTTAAGTTTTCTTTTTTAATATGTATATCTGGCTCATTTGACAAGATAACAAATCCAAATCCCTTTTTATTCACAGATAACTTACCTACTTTTAAATGTGTATTTTCATATAATGTATATTTATTTTTTTTAGTAACATATACATCTCCACATTTTTCAAGTGTTCTAAGTTCACTACATAAGCTATCTAAGGAAGCATTATTTAACTTACTTTGTATTTCAAGTTCAGTAAGTGGAATTTCACTTTTTTTAAGTACATCTAAAATTTCTTCTCTCATAGCATTCCTCCTATTATTATTATAGAATAAAAAAAGACTTATAAAAAGTCTTTTTTTAAAAATATTTAATTAAAGTGACATAATTAGGGCAATTACCATAAAAACAGCACCTAAAACAGCAGTTAATCTGGTAATAAATAATTCCCCGCCTCTTTCTTTTCTTTTATTAAATAAATCAGAACTACCTCCGCCTAAGCCTTGAGATGCTCCTTCTGCTTTAGCACTTTGTAATAAAACAATAGCAATAAGCAATATTGATACAATTATAATTAATGTTTCCATTTCATCACCTTCGTTAATACTTTACCATATAATTATTGATTTTTCAATGATATAATGAACATTTTTTATTTTTTATATCAAACATATGTTTGTCATTCTAAATCTAATATATCTCTCCAATTAACAGGAAAACCTATTTCATCTAGTATTGTTTCAAGAGTAATACTATCTATCTTACCATCAAGAGCATCCACCTCATATCCTAGTTCGTAAATAAGAAGTCTAAAATCATCCTTACTAAGCATATATTTAAACATTATAACTAATGAATATAAATCATTCGTACCATATATATATTCCTCATTATAAATAGGAATATTTAACTTATGATGATATATATTATTTGGTATACCTCTTTGTGTTTTATGATTATAAAGTATATCTTCATGAGCACAAAGATTTCTATAATTTGACATTATAGGTAAAAATATACTTAAATCTTCCTCATTAATTCCATAATACTTTGCAATTTCAATCTTATCCTCATGTTTTAAAATATTATATAACTCACTTAATATTCCAAAAGATAAAACTTTTACTAATATCCACATAGGTATATAACCATAATTTGTTAAATAATGAAGTGTTGCAGTATGTTGTTTAGCATTAACTCTTATTTGCCTTTTCATTTTATTTATTACATCTGCTACTTGTCTATGTTTAGATATATTTGTATCAAAATTTGACATTTTTAAATAATCTTTTTCCTTATAACCATATTTACTTGACAAATGATAACTAAAGATAGATTTTAAATTGTTTTCCACAATTAATAAATATTTAAACATAATATTTCTTAAATTTCTATCAAATGAAAACAATGCATACAATTCATCAAATGTTGCTCCATCTATAAATCTTTTATTTTCTCCATCTTTCATAAATATATGTCTATATCCATTTATAAAAAAGTAATTTTCTCTTAACAAAATACTTTTAGTCTTATCATAATCATTAATAATTAAGCCCTTATCTTTTAATATTTCTATTTGTTCTTCAATAGTTTTAAATTGTTTTACACGCCCCATAAATATACATCTCCTATTATAAGTATATCATATGATATGCATTTTTTTCTAATAAAAAAAAATTTATGTAAAGTTTTTAGGGGAAAAGCAGTTAGTTTTAGAGTATTTAATATATAGGAGGTGAAATAATGATCGAGTTTATTAGATTTATTATTTATGTTATTTGGGAATATTTTGATTATAAGAAAAGATAGAAGACTTAGTCTTCTATTTTGCTACTTCCATCCTTGTAATTAATACTTATTCCATCTTGCACATTATAAACATATACATTAAACTCAATACCTTCTCCATTATCTTCAATAGAATACCCTTCCATAATAACGCCACTAGCAAGTAAATTATCTTCTTGATATATAGGTGTTACTCTATAAAGCACATGATTATGTGTTTTTTTTATGTAACTTGCAATCTTATTTTCATATTCAAGCATCACACTTGTATTCATTTGTCTAGTACATGTAATTAAATTCTTTTCAAAAGCGTTCTTTCCTGTCAATTGATATCCAATTAAATGACATCTATTATATAAATATTTACCTTCAATATTATCATATTTTGCTTGATTCCAACCACTAGGTTTAATCATACCAATACTTTTTCTATCTTCTTTCGGCATTAATTCTTCTCCTAAACAAGCACTTACCTTGCCTGCTCTTCCAAGAAAATCAAGTTCACTATAATATTCATACGAAGTATTAGGTAAATTATCATAATCAAATAAAGGTTTATTATTATTTAAAATTACAAAAGAAAACCCTCTATATTCCGGAATATTAGATATATCATATGTTTCATCTTGAGAATCATATATTGTTTTATCTTTATCAATATTATAATAATACATTGCTATAAAAAAAGTTATAACTGCTATAATTAAACTTACTATTTTTTTCATTCTATCACTACCTAATTAAATTTTATCTAAAAACAATATTTTAGTAAATACTCTTTTTAATTATTTTACATAATATCTAATAAGTGCATCATTTATAACTTGTGCTATTTTATCTTGATAACTTGAAGTAATAAGTTTGTTTCTTTCATTTGGATTAGATATAAAACCAACTTCTAATAATAACCCCATTTTATTTATATTTTTATACATATACAAATCATTTATTTCCTTTATCTTTCTATTACTATTTAATTTTTTATTAAATTCCTCTTGAAAAATTTTAGCAATACTTTCATTATCCTTATTTATATCATCATAAAACACTTGAGCACCTTTCCATGATGAATTTAAAGATGAATTTAAATGAATAGACAAATACACATCCGCGTCACTTTCATTTATTAACTTTGCCCTATTTGCTAAATCACTTCTTTTTCTTAAAGAAACATTTTTACTAGACAAATCATAATCACCATCTCTTGTAATATACACAATCCCACCATTACTTTCTAGCTTCTTCTTTAACTTTAAAGTAATACTTAAGTTTATATCTTCTTCATATATATCTTTATAATATGCGCCCGGATCTATACCACCATGTCCAGGATCTAAATAAATAACCCTTCCTAAAAGAGGAACATCATTTATAAATGCATTTACTTTATCAATTATACACACTAATAAAATAAAAATAATAAACATCTTTAATTTATACATATTTCCACCTAATTAATTATATTTATTTACATAAGAAAAAGACTTATGATAAGTCCTTTTTCACAAATACAAATATTTTACTTAATTTGCTACATTATACACTATAATCCCAAATAGTGTACTTTTACCTGATTCCATTATTACATTATATTTTTCATTAAAATTAATCGTATGACTTTAATAATATATAATATTTCAATAGTTTTCTTTAACTCATTAGAACAATAAATATTTATATATTCTAATCTTTCTTCTTCACTTAAACCTTTACTATTATTCTTAAACATATCTCCTAATTTTTTGTAATTTCCATTAATACTTTCATGACTGGCAATAATCATATCCATCTTAGATACATTTGTAAGGTCTAAATATATGCCATTTATTTTAGCAAGTGATTCTATAAATACTCTTTGACTTCTACCATTACCTTCACGAAAAGGATGTAAAGCATTAATATCAGCAAATAATTCTACTAATTTATCTAGTGTTGTTTCATTATCATAATCTACAAAGTATTTTTCTTTTTTTAACTTGCTAAATACATCATTGCCAAATGATTCTATATGCTCTGTTAAACAGAATAAATCTTGTTTAGCAATATTACAGTTTCTTATATCTCCAGCCCATCTATAAACATCTTGAAATAAATATTTATGAATATCTTTTAAATATTTAAAGTCAAAATTACCTTTTAATGGTTTTTCGTTTAATTCTAAAGTTCTTAAAGATACAAGTTCTCTTTCAGCATTAAATAAATCTTCATCATTAGTAATATTTAATTTATTAATTAAAACATCAGTTCCTTTATAACAATAATCTGCAGTTCTTTCATAAGTATATTTATATTTATTATCCATAAATTCCTCTATACTTTTCTATAACTTTTCTACGTTCTATTTCAGTTGTTGACTTTCCAGTTATACAATTATAAAGTTTTTGTTTTATTTCTTTAGTTAGTGGCATTCCCTCTTGTGCCATAGCACCATCAACTTTTTTTATTTTTTCTTGTATTTCTTTTTCAGTTTGCTTTTTATTACTCATTTAAATCACTCACTTTCTAAAGTTTTTTGTACATCTATTATACCACAATTTGCTTAATATATCATTAGTTTTGACATAATAAAAATGCATTCGTTAAAAAGTATCTTATTGTAATTATTATTAAATTATATAAAATATAGTTTGCTACAACTAGGTCTATTTATACCGGGGTTAATCTCACTTTGATTCTCAAGGCTATAAATAACCCTTCCTAAAAGAGGTAAAATGCATTTACTTTATCAATTACGCACACTAATAAACATCTTTAATTTATACATATTTCCACCTAATTAATTATATTTATTTACATAAGAAAAAGACTTATGATAAGTCCTTTTTCACAAATACAAATATTTTACTTAATACATAATTTAATACAAGTACAACTACTTGGAGTATTATTTTTGATACCATATCATTTATATGTAATAAATCTACAAATACCATCATAAGTACTACTTCTAATAATAATGTTACAAGTCTACAACTTACAAACTTAGTTATTTCTTTAATAATATCTTTTTCTTTACTTTCAAACACAAATAATCTATTTGTAATATATGCAAAAGTTACTGCACATATCCATGATAAAATAGATAGTATTATATAGTTTTTTATAGCAAATCTAATAATCCAATAACTTCCTATACTTACAAGTGTAGTAAGTGCGCCTACTATAATGTAATTAACTATTTCTTTATATTTTTTGTATAATTCTTTTATTTTTTCTTTATAAATTATATATATTACTATAAATATTAATAAAAATATTAGAATTAATATGTTAAGTATTAATTTGTTGTCTAAATAAAATTTTAAAAGTATATCAATCATTTTACCACTCTTTTCTTTTTAAAAATATCGCTATAAATAATTGGAAGTGTAATCATACATCCACAAATAGAAACAATTAAACCTTCTAATAAATAAGGTGCGGTATAATTTATTTTTATCTCATGGTACCCTTCATTTATTTTAAATCCTATAAATGTATCATTTATTTTTTCATATTCTACTTCTTTATCATCTAAATAAATAGTAAAACCTTTTTCTTCATATGGAATAGTTAATACAAAATATCCATTTTCTTTAACATTAATATTACCAAATATATTATCTCCTTTTGTTTTTTCTTTATCAATCATTAATTTATCAACACTATCAACATAGTCTGTTAAATATTTATAGTCTAAAATTTCTACTTTTATATTTGATATTATGTATTTACCTTTCGCAAATTCTATATTTAATTCATCAATTACATCATTAGATGATATTACATATTCAAATGTATAATTTTTATTATGATAGGTCCATCCTTTACAAGATAGTGTGTTTTTTACTCCGTTTATTGTTATAGATGTATCTCCTATTTTACATGTTTGTGAATATTCCATATCAAATGTTATAAATAATATTTTATTATTGTATTCTTTATTTAATTTTAAATTAATATTACCATTGTTTTTACTTTCTATTACATATTTTTCTTCTTCTTTAGTTATATCTACATATTTATATGTGGCATTATAATCTAATTTTTCTTCTTTTATTACTGATTTATATTCTTGTGACACGTTGTCATTTGTAATAATATTTGTTACTTTTGCAAAAGACTTTTCTGTTTTACTTAAGTTATTATAATCTTTAATATTTATTACTTTAGTAGTAGAATATCCAATAGGAAGAACTTCTTCATTTACATATACATCACTATTTTCTATGTTAGAGTATCCAATTGGTACGCATTCTCCTATCATGTATTTTGTACCTACAAATGTATTAAACAATATATTTTTTGTAGATGTTATTGCAGTAGAAATTCTATTTGGCATTTCGTTATTTATTCCATCTGTATATAAATTATAATAATTTGAATTTTCTAAAGAAGAATAAATTGATGGTAAATAATAATTTGAATTAATTACTCTATTTATATTTTTCATACCTAATGTATCATTTGCAACTCTATAAATATTATCATCACTATCTATTATTTTATTTAGAATATCATAATTATAAGTATTTAGTTGTTCTTTTAATTCATCCTTTGTTACTAATTTATCACTATAATTACATGATAAACAAGTTATTAAAGAGGAAAATACTGCTATAAATATTAAATATGATTTAGTATTATATTTATTACATAAAATTAACACTATAAATATTGCAAGTAATTCTAGTATAACTACATAATATTTATTAAATAATATAGATATTATAATAATAATTGAGGTTATTACAAATGTTTTTATAAATTTCTTATTTATTTTTAATTTATCTATAAATAAGACAATTAATAATATTGCAAGTGGTAATAAAGGTATTAATACTTTACCTCTTACATACATAAATCCACTTAGAATATATATTATTATTGGAAATAAAATTATAAGTATAAATATTATTGATAAGAATTTATAATTTTTTTCTTTAGTAAAAAACGAATATATTATTGCAGGTATTAATATTGCAGTAACACCTATTGTATATGAATTATAAAGTATTTCTTTAAAACTTAAATTAGGAATAAGTAAATTAAGAATATCTACACTTTTTGTTATTTCTGGTCTTCCATTTAAAAGAGCATATAGTGTAGGTAAAATTAATACAGAAGATAAACTGATTCCTACTATAATTGGAAATAAAAACTTAAACCCATCTTTTAAAAAGGAAGTAATTGTTATTTTTTTGTTTATTTCAATATATTTATAAATTCCATATAAAACGATACATATAATTGCTGCAACACTATAATAATAACTACTCATTATAATTAAAAATACACTTAAAACAATTAATGTTTTTTTATTACTTTTAAAATAATTATCTACTCCAATTAATGCAAGTAATAGAAATGGCATGTAATTAATAAACATAATATGTCTATGAGTATGATAAATAAGTGGTGCACTTAACATAAATAATAGTGTACCAAAGAATACATATTTTCTATCAAATTTATCATATAAAAAGTAATACATAAGTATAGCACTTGAAATAACAACTATAATCATAGATATTTGTATAAATAAAGACATATTTATAAAAGGAAAAAGATAAGATAATAAAACAATTGGACTTAGTAAGCCATAATATGATAAATTATATATATTTTCTCCAGCGCCTAAATTAAATGCAAAAGAAGGAAATATATCTTTAGTGTCATAAAATAATGTTCTAAAATACTCAGGTATAATCCAATGCTGTGACTCCCAATCCACTTCTGAACCATTAACATAATCAATTCTAATTATTGAAAATAATATTACTGAAAAAATTATTAAAATTATTCCAATATTTATACAGTCTTTTTTAGTAAATTTTTTCATTTTGCACCTCTTATGCACATTATAACACATTGTAAGATAAATAAAAACATTTTAAAATAAATTAAGATATGGTATAATCTTAGTTGGAGTTGATGCAGTATGAAATTTAAAAACTTCATAAAAGAACATAAATATGTATTTTTAATGATTTTATCATTTTTAATTTTAGATTTTACATTAAGATTTTTTACAAAAAGTATTAATTTTTATAATATCTTTTCTGTAACACCAAATCTTTTTACATTTATATGGGTATTTTTTATGGTATCTATTATATTATTATTTGAGAGAAAAATATCTAATATTTTATATATAATAAGTTTTAGTATTTGTCTTATTATGTTTTTAGTGCATTCTATATATTATTCTTATTTTAGTAATTTCTTTGATTTTTCATCTTTACAATTTGCCAAAGAAGCAGGAGATTACTTAGTAGATGCGATTAAAGCTAGTCCATTGTGGGTATTTATTACTACTTTTCTATCAATTACTTTAGTGTATTTTTCTATAAAATATACACCTAGTAAAAAGAAAAAATTTAATTATAAATATTTACTAATTATTATTTGCGCATTTATTTTAGGGCACCATGTCGCACCTATGTTTTTGGGTAAAGCTACTACAAATTGGGATGCTTGGAGAAAACCTAGAAATGTATATAATGTATTTAATGATAATAATAGAAGTATGCAAGTTGCTGGTTTTTATGAGTATAATTTTAGAAATTTTTATGTGAATTTTCTTAAGAAAGAAGAAAAAGTTGAAGATGAAAATAATGCTTTATTAGAAGAAAAGTTTAATGAAACTATAGAATATAGTAATTCTTATACTGGTTTATTTGAAGGGAAAAATGTTATTTTTGTTCAACTAGAAAGCATTGATAAGTTCTTAGTTACAAAAGAAATTATGCCTACTTTATATAGTCTTCAAAATAATTCTATTAATTTTACTAATCATTTTTCTTTTGTAAGTGGAGGTGGGTCTACTTTTAATTCAGAATATATGGTTAATACAGGTTATACTACTCCTATAACACTTAATAAAGGAGCATATACATTTAGTAAAAATAATTATTCTTATTCACTTCCTAATCTTTTAAAAAAGGAAGGATATACTGTTAATGCATTTCATATGAATACACCTGAATATTATTCTAGAAATGTAAATTATAAGAGTTTTGGTTATGATTCTTTTAATAGCTTAGTTAATTTAGATAATGGTAATTATTATAAAGATAATAGTTACTGGTTAGATACTGAATTAATTAATAATGAGATTTTCAATGAGAAAATTTTCAATACCGAACAAAAGTTCGCCAACTTTATTATTACTTATTCTGCACATATGCCTTTCCAAGTTAATAAGGGAGTATGTAGTTTATTAACAGAAGATAAAGAAAAAGAATTGACAGAATATGAATGTCTAAAATTACAAGCAAGAGAAACTGATAATATGATTAAATTATTACTTGAAAATTTAGAAGAAAAAGAATTAATTGATGATACAGTACTTGTTCTTTATGCAGATCATTATCTATATACTTTAACTGATAAAACATTACTAGATCAGTTTAAAACAACTGAAAATAATTTAATAAATCATACAACATGGATGATTTGGAGTAATGGAATGAAGAAAAAGAATATAAAAGATGTTACAAGTCAATTAAATATATTACCTACTGTTGCTAATCTTTTTGGTTTAGAATATCATCCAAATTATTACTTAATGCCTGATGCTTTAGGAGATGATTATGAGGGGTTTGTATTCTTTAGTGATTATTCTTGGTATAATGGAGAAGTATATGTGGATAATGGTAAAATAACTAATGATGGTAAAATATCAGAAAAGAAATTACTTGAAATGAATGAATTAGTTAATAAATTAGTTAAAATAAATGATGCTGTTCTAACTACTGATTATTTTAAAAAGATAAATAAAAGCAATTGATTGTCAATTGCTTTTTATTATTCACTTAAATCTAGTCCAACAAATTCCTCTATAGGAAGAGATAAACATACACCTTTACCATCTGTTTTAATCCCTACATCTTTTGTAATTTCTTCCATAACTTTTTTTCTATCTTTACTTTGTACAATATTTAATACAATATCTTTTTCAGGTTCAATATTAAATCCTAGTACCTTAGATTTTTTTAACAATCCAAGCCCACGACCTTTGATAGATGTTCCACCTTGACATCCAACTTTTTTAGCAGATGTCATTACATCTTCAAGAAGTCCTTCTGATACAATTGTCATAACTAAACTATATTTTAAATCATTTTCTCTCATATTTTCACACTCCTTCTTATTAAAATTATCACTTAAATACTTATTTGAACTTTCTATAGGAATTGTAAAACAAATACCCGTACCTATATTAAATATATCAAAAACACTTGATACTTTATTTAATATTTCACTACTTAAATAATCTGGAATAACTGCTAAAAAAATTTCTTTTTTTGTTTCATCTAATCCAAAATAACTAAGCACACTTAAAGATGCTGTGCCTGAAGCTTGCAAACATACTTTAAATTTAACATTATATTTATTTAATAAAGAGGTTACTTTCTTAGAATATCCCTTTTCTAATATTATAAATAGTAATTTAATATTAACCATTATCCCACTCCCATTCATAATCCACAATAGATTCATCTAATGACTCAATATATGATTCTTTTTTCAATTTAATATTATAAACAATACCTACTATTTCAATTGTAATAATTGGAATTAAAGAAACCATAGACGCTAACCCAAAAGCATATGTATATACATTTTTATTTAATTTACATGCCGCACCTATTGCCATTGGTAAAAGAAACGCTGTTGTAAGAGAACCTCCTGTCGCACCTCCTGAATCAAATGCTATTGCAGTAAAAACTTTAGGGATAAAAAACATTAATAAAAGTGCAATTCCATAACCAACTAAAGCATAATAAATAAAAGAAGTGCCCGTATATATTCTTAAAATAGATAGTCCAGATGCTATACTTACACCAATTGCAAGTGCAAATTTAAGTATACCTTTTGGAATATTTCCACGAGTAAACTCATCAATTTGATCAATAAGTATAATTACTGCAGGTTCTGCTATAGCAATAAAGAATGATATTATCATAATAAGAGGTATTAATAAATAATTATTATCAAGTCCAGCAAAATACTCTCCCAAATAATATCCCATATTTAAAAATCCAACATTTGCTGCTACTAAAAATATTGTTAAACCAATTACAGTTATAAATATTCCAAGCATTATTTTACCAAATTCCTTCATTTTTACTCTTCTTGTAATAAAATTATAAATAACAAAAACTACTAAAATTGGAAGTATTGCTAAAAGTACATCTTTTAAAGATATTACTGCTTGTGATAAATAATTAGAAAATGAAATATTAGTATAAATTGAATTATCAAATGCACTAGTATTACTAGTTTTAAAAAATAAACCAAGTAATAAAACCATAAGAATTGGGCCAGTTGATGCAAGTGAGATAAGTCCAAAACTTTCTTCTTTTGCTTTATTATCAATTCTATTTGAAACAAGTCCAATACCAAGTGTTACAATAAATGGAATACTTATCGTACCTGTTGTAACACCTCCTGAATCAAACGCTAAAGGTATAAAATCTTCTCTAACAAAGAACATAATTACAAATATTATTGCAAAAAATATTATTAATATTTTATTTAAATCCAAACCAAATAAAGATCTAAGCGAAGCAAGAAGAAGACACAAGCCCACTCCTAAACTAATTATTATAATTAATACCACACTAGATATTTCATTAAATTGTGATGCTAAAACCAATAAATCTGGTTCAGCAATTGTAACAACTGTACCAATAATAAAACTAACTATTAAAATTAACCATAATTTCTTACTTTCTACTAAATCTTTACCAATCTTATTTCCTATTATAACCATAGATAAATCAGCACCAAATGTAAACAAAGATGACCCTATTATAAGTAAAATTGAACTAAGTACAAAAGATTTAATTAAAAGACTATCTATTGGAATAAAAAATTGTAATAATAAAACTATAATTAATACCGGACTAATTGTTTTAACTGAATCTATAAAATATTCTTTTATTCTCTCCATCATATTCACCCTATTATTATTATAAATGAAAAAATAATATTTGGGTACTATTTTTTTAACAATTTTAAAAAATGATATCAAACATATGTTTGTATTACACTCTATGATTTATATAGATAAAATTTAATAAAAATATATTATAATAGAATCAGAAAGGATATTATGAATCAAGAAAAAATTGGAAAATTTGTTTTAGAACTTTGTAAAGAAAAAAATATGACACAGCAAGAATTAGCAATAAACTTTTTATTATGGTATAATTTAAGCGGATAGAAGATTCTTAGGATTTTATCTATAAAAAATTGCAAGAAACTTAAAACGCAATTATTATCTAAATAACTAGAGGAGGACAAAATGAAAAGATGGATTAAAATAACTCTTGGGGTATTTGGTATTATAATATTATTATTTATAATTGATATAGTATGTATTTTTACAATTAATAGACCTTTATTTGCTAAAAAAATAGATAATAGTATATATAGAGGAATATTTTATGATACATATAATTGTGAAGAATATAGTGTTCCACAAATAAAAGCAAAAAAAGCAAAATTTACTTGTTCTACTGTAAAAATTAATATTGGTAAAGTTATAAGTATTACTGATACTTCAAAAAATATAAAAGATTTTGCTTGCGCTGAAGCATTAGAAAGTTTTTATGAAGATGAAAATTATACTTATTATTGGAGTTGTATTAAAAATAAATATATTATTGTTAAATACGAAAATGGTTATAAAGAAAAAGTAAGTGATGCTTTAAAACATGGAACAATAACTACTCAAGATTTAGATACTTATAATATTAATTATATTAAATATGAAAAAACTATTAATTAAGGAGGATGTCATGAAGAAAAATGTTTCTATATTGCTTAGTATTTTTGCACTATGTCTTATAACAGGATGTTCTAAAACACCTGAATTAAGTTATAGTGGAGATGAACTATTATATACTTGCACTGATGAACAAGTAAGTTTATTTAAGGAAGATGTTAATGTTAATATAACTGATAAACAAAGTTTTGCATATTTTGATAATAATTCAGAAATGAAAGAATTTACTGATGGTCTATTAGAATTTAATGAAGAAAATAGACCTGAAATTTCAAGATGTTATTTTGTTAAAAGAGATGAAATAACTGGGAACGAATTTAGTAGTAAATCTAACATTGCATTTAAAGATTCAGCTGAAGGAAGTATGAAGTTAAAAATAACTGGTACTTATTCTTATAAAATAGTTGATAGCAAAACATTTATTGAAAATTATACAACTACTAACAAATTAACAAATGCAATATATACTCAAATTAATGCAATATTTATTGCTAATATGGGTTCTAAAACTTATGCAGAATTATCAAATGAAAAAGAATTTGATGTTGAAAGATTAAATGCTTTAAATTCAACAATTACAAGCAAATATGGTATAGAAGTAACTAAAGTAAATATCAACCTAGAGAAAAATTAACTTTGTAGAAAGTCGTCAGCTTTCTTTTTTTCAATATAAATTAAATTATAGTATAATTATATATAAAGATGTTAAAAAATAACAAGCGAAAATAAATTATAAAAAAATTCAAAATGTTCAAAAGTAAATAATAAAATTAATAAGTTTTTGAAAAAAATTAATATTGATAAAATGAATTTGAAGAAAGAAAAAGATGTCAATAAGCTTTTTAAACTGTTAAAAGAAATATCATCTAGTTGTAATAATGAATGTCGCTGCTACTCCTTATTTAACCATTATAAAAGTGATATTAGAAGCAGTATTCCATTCAAAAAAATCAGAAATTAAAAAAGGCAAAGTAAAAATGCCTTAACTAAATATGTATTTTAATTTAAATTTGGTATAAAAAAACGACTTAAACTCTTTTAAAAAAGTTTAAATCGGTATTAACTTATGGCACCGTGTGTGATCAAGTTTACAACAATACCTTTTTTATAAAATGGAACTAAGTTCCACTTGCTGAGTAAATTATAACATATTTTAAAATATCTAATCAACTATTTTTCCTTTTTAATAGATTCTTTATATGCATTTAAACCAATTTTACCAATTAATCCTAACGACAAAACAATTAATGGAGCAATTACTGAAGCAGCAACACCTAAATTTTTAGATAATACATTTGATAAAAATGCAACAACAAAGAACTTAGTAATTTCGACATGTGTTTTAAGTTCCTTAATGTCATCTTTATATTTTTCATCTTCTAAGATAAATTTATCAAATTCCATTTTATACTTCTTTAAATAATCTTTTTTTCACTACCACCAAATGTAGCAGTATGTTCAGTACCTGTTACATGTATCCATACATCTATCGCTTCTTCTTCTGAATATTCTTTAAGTAAATCTTTTATTAAGTTTTGTTGAAACAATTCTAATGTTTCAAGCAAATCTTCTATTTTATAATTTTCTAATTCTTGTATTTCCATTGTTATTCTCCTATCATATCTTTAATGTATTCAGCTGATACACATTGAGTGGTTTGATGTAATTCCCTTGGATTAATTCCTCCTAAAGAAATTCCAGATGTTGGAGAAAACGCCCCAATCAAAACCCCTATTATTTTATTTTTTTCCTTTGAATAAATAACTGAACCTGATTGTCCGGGTCTTGTTTGAGTATTTATAACACAATATTTAGATTTTATACCGGAACTATTTAAAAGAATCTTTGCACCTATGTGTGCTTTTTGCATTGTTAATACTTTTCTTCCTTCTACACAATGTGGAAAACCAAATATATAAATCTCATCTCCAACATTTATTTCATCTGTATTTCCAATTGGAATTGTAGGAAAATTATATTCTATTTTATCCACAAACTCTAAAATTGCTAAATCTCTAAACGGATCACTATATTTTATTTTCAATTTTGAATATGAGCATTGATTAATTGTTGTATCCTGATATTCATTAAATGAATTTATAGTAGGAATAATCATGACTAACCCATCATCATTATCTCCAATAACATGCCTCGGTGTAACAATACAATTCACATTTTTTATAGCAAAACCAGTTCCTAACATTTCGATTTCATTTTCGTTACGTATTCTTCCTATTACATATACAAGTTGCGTCATTATATCTACCATAAAATCACATCCTATCCATTATAAAAAATATATTAATTTTCATCAGCTATAATATTTTCTATTTCTTCTCCAATTTTTTCAATAACTCCAACTACTAGAGCATTTCCCATCATAAAGTTTCTTTTCTTTTCAGTCATACCTGTATTTGTCCAATTGTCTGGAAATCCATTGATTCTTTCACATTCAACAGGGGTTAATAATCTAGGTTTCTTAGTTTTATAATCCTCTATAACATGTGTTGTTCTACTTACTCCACCTTCACTAGTAAGCATTGTTCTAGCTGGAGCATCTAAATTATCTGGAAATGGCATAGCACCTTCACAATAATTATAAGGGTCTCCATTAGGTTTAATTCTAGGAATCTTCTTACTACCTTTTAAGAATGCAAATTTTTCAATTTGTGCATCTGTTAAAAAGTATTTTTTATCAACTTCTTGTTCTTCTCTAATTTTTCTTAATGGATATATTAAATTATAATCTGCTTTAGTTTTAACTGTATAAATTCCACCATCATGCATAACTCCAGCATTATAAAATTCGCATTTAAAGTTATTACTTACATCAATTAAATCTTTATATTCTGAAATACTTGATTTAGTAATTGCATGATATTGATTTTCGATTGGAAATTGTTTAACAAATATCCCTTCTTCAAATATTAAATCTCTATCATTTATGTTTTTCATTTTCTTATAATAATTAGTTGATTTATGATAAGCGAATATATAAATTCTTCTTCTTTTTTGTGGAAGTCCATATTCTCCAGCATTAATAACTCTCCACTCAACATCATAACCATTTTCATAGAAACTTCTTAAAATCATTCCAAAATCTCTACCTCTTTGTTTGGCAGGAGATAATAATAATCTATCAACATTTTCTAGTAATACAAATGGAGGTTGTTTTACTGCAAGTATTTCTTCAATAGCCCACCATAAAACACCTTTTTTACCTTCAATACCTTTACTATTAGATAACGTTTGAGCTACTGAATAATCTTGACATGGAAATCCACCCACTAATAATGTGTGGTTAGGAATTTCTTTTTTATCAACTTCAAATATATCTACATTGCTAACATCATCAAAACCGAATCTTGTACCATAACAATTATAAGCATCTTGTGTTTTTGTAGATGGTTCCCATTGATTAGCCCATACAAATTCCCAATTACCATTTTCTTCTACTTTATCATTATCTAATGAAACTTTATTTAAACCGCATCTAAAACCACCGACACCAGCGAATAATTCCACACAAGTCTTTTTCATTTTGTACCTCCTGTTTATTGTTAAATAACACTAATTATATTATAATATAATTGATTGAAAAGATCAACCTTACCAGAGAATATTATACTAAATTTCTTGGTAAAGATCAACTTTTCTATATAAATATTTTATATTATTTTTTTGATAAAAACAAGATCGAAAGGAGAAATTTATGAAAAAAGGAAGACATTATTCAGAAACTGAAATTAGAATACTAGCTCAATCCGTAATCGGTAAAACTTTTAATGAAATCAAAGAGTATGAAATTGTTTCAATAGACGATTCAAAGATTCAAAAAGGTTCCTTAGGTGGAATAATAGAAGAAGCATTATATGGTATTGAACCTAATGGTGAATCAGAACCAGATTTTATAGATGCAGGAATTGAATTAAAAGTAACACCATATAAGAAAAATAAAGACAATACTTTATCTGCAAAAGAAAGACTTGTATTAAATATGATTGACTTCATGACAGAATATAAAAATGAATTTAAATCAAGTCATTTCTGGTTTAAAAATAATAGACTTGAAATAATATGGTACATGCATGAAGATAATAAAGATAAATATGAATTTAAAATTACAAATGAATTACTATTAGATTTATCATTAAGCGAAGATATTAAACAAATAGAAAAAGATTTCTATGTAATTACAAATAAAATTAAAGAAGGCAAAGCTCACGAATTATCAGAAGCAGATACAATGTATTTAGGTGCATGTACTAAAGGTGCTAATTCTAATGATGTAAGACAACAACCATTTAATGATTTACCAGCAAAACGAAGAGCTTTCTGTTTTAAATCTTCATATATGACACAATTAGTAAGAAAATATATTGGAGATTATTCTAATGTTGAAAAAGTATTAAAAGGTACTGATAAGACATTTAATGAATTTATAGAAAGTGTTGTTAACAAATATAAAGGAAAAACTCAAAAAGAATTAATGAATGAATATGGACTTGAATCAACTGCTAAAAATTTAAATAATATGTTAATTAGTAGAATGTTTAAAGTTAAAAGTAAGTTAGCAGAAACAGAAGAATTCCAAAAAGCTAAGATTATTCCTAAAACAATTAGAATAGAAGAAAATGGAAGAATTAAAGAATCAATTTCTTTCCCTTATTTTAAATATACAGAATTAGTAAATCAAGATTGGGAAACTTCTGATTTAAAGGAAGAACTTGAAACAACTAAATATATGTTCTTTGTGTTCAAAATGGAAAATGGAGAGTATGTATTTAAAGGTATTAAATTATGGAATATGCCTGAGTTAGATATTGAAACATCTGTAATGGAAATGTGGAAGAAAACATATAATACTATTAAAAGTGGAAATATTGTTAAATCAATAGAGAATGGATATAGAACTACTAATTTCGTAGGCATGAGTGAAAATTTAGTTTGTCATGTGAGACCTCATGGAAGAAATGCGCAAGATACTTGTAAATTACCTGTACCTGATAAATTAACAGGAGCTACAGAATACACAAAACATTGTTTTTGGATTAATAGTTCTTATATTAGAGAAATATTTAATGAATACATTTAAAAACAACTTTGATGAAAGTTGTTTTTTACATAAATCTATTTCTTATTTCTGTCACCAATCTAGATATCTCATTTCTGTACAATTTTAATTCATATGTATAATCATTTCCTGTTTCATCAGTCTTACTAATTATTTTATCAATAGTATGTGCTATTTCTAATAATCTTTGAAATATATTATAAAATTCTTGTGGTGGTTTTTCACGTATAGATTGTCCTTCTAAAGCCAAAAGAATAATTGTTGTGATTGGTAATTCAGACATATCTTTTCTTTTCATTAAATCAGCATATTCTTTTTCATCCATTCTAATATGAACATCATATTTTCTTTTTCTATTCATTTATTTTCTCCTTTCTAAAATTTAGGGGATTGGGGATTTCCCCATAATGTGAATTTGGTGGTGGGTACACAAATTCAGTACTTGCTAAGTAATATTTATTTTAAATTTTCTATATCATTTATAGATTGATTAGTCACTTTTGATAATATTTCTTTTATCTTTTTATCAATTTTATCTTCCTCAAAATCATTATCATTCATATCATTTTCATCTCTAAATACACCTAATATATTTACTGGATGAATACCATAAAATCCATCATTATATTCAATCTTTTCTTCTGGAAATAATCTTACATAATCATAATCATATGGCATAGTATGTTTAACTTCACCAGTATCAAAGTTCATAAATCCAGGAAACATTTGAACATCATAATATGTCCTTAGCTTATCAATATGTTTAAAACTTCTTCTCTAGGTCTATAAGTTGAGAATCTAATTTTAACATTATTATTAGGTGTTGATTGTAATATTGTAGTATCTAAATATCCATCTAAAAATAATTTATGGAAGTTATCATAGAATGAATTCCTAAAATATATTTTATCAACTACAACTATTTTTCCAATTTGTTTTATGTAAATGGTAAAATAAGAAAATTAACCAATATTAAGTATGACCAAAAACTATCTTCTAATCACTCTATTGAATATAAAATAAACACCTCTCTACCTAAATTTACTTCCTATGAAGAAAATGATAATTTTAAACGACTAATATCTATTAAGAATAATAGCTACATTATTTAATTAAATATGAAAATAAGAATAGATTGTGACTTTTTAGTGAAAATGTTACATTGTTGTAATACAATTTTATATAAAAA
>CAZKUP010000013.1:0-18905 GCA_964555985.1 uncultured Clostridium sp.
GTTTTAAAGTTCCATATGAATATGTTTTTTCTAAAATTTCAGACAATTCTTCTGATACAATAGTTTGTGGATATTCTCCATATTCTACTTCAAGAATCCTCTTTCCTACCATCATTTTGTTTGAGATATTTGAAGAAATTAATGAATATTGTAAAACTGGACGAGCACCACCATAGCGTTTGTCAACATTGAGCCAATATCTAATACCACCTGATTTAATGATGCACACGTTATTATCATCCGGAGTTTTAAGCCACCACAAACAAGTACGATCTTTATCAGAATTTCCTTCGCTAGTATGAAAGTCAGACGATACATTTCCTCCTAAGAGAATAGAAAAATCAGTTATAGCACATTTTGTGCCATATTTTTTTAATATATCTAACTGATTATTACCAAAAATTTGTTCATCAGTTAAAAATGTTAATTCCATATCTTCACCTACTTTTTAATAGAAATCTCTTATACTTTTTGCATCACTTATCCAATCTTCTATATTTTCGTATATACAGTTGTATGCATCTTTTGGTTCGGGGTCATAGCATTTTATTACACTTCTTAGTGTTGTGCCATCTCTATTCATTTTGAAATGCACAAATGGGTTTTCTCCTTTTCTACATTTTCCTGTATTTGGATCTTCTAGGTTATGTACATATATTCCAAGTATACCTTTTCCTTCGTTCCAAGCTTTTTGTATTTCGTATATAACCCATTTTCTTTTGTATGTTTCTTCTCCAATAAATACAACTAGTACTTCAGCATTAGCAAGATTATCATCTATCCATTTTTTTATGCTGTCATCTCCTTGTCTGCATATTTCATTCCAATCTTCTTTTGATACTGGTTTTATATCTTTTGTAAGTCCCATACTTCTTATTTCATCTACTCTATTACCATCTTTTTCATAATGATAACTAAAAAATACTTTTTTTCTTGCCATAAATCCTCCTATAATATTTTACTTATTGCCCTTAATACTCCAATTTTACCATATTCGTATGTAAGTGAACCTTGTTGATAACAAATAAATGGGCTTTTTAGTGGTCCATCACAAGATAATTCAATTGATGATCCTTGTGTAAATGATCCTGAGGCCATTATTATTTCATCAGAATATCCAGGCATTGCCCAAGGTACTGGTACGACATTTGAATCTATTGGAGATGAGCTTTGTATTCCTTCACAATATTTTATTAATTTGTCTTTATCATTAAATATAATATTTTGTACTATGTCACATCTTTCTTCGTTGTATCTAGGTTCTACTTTAAATCCTAATTTTTCTAACATAATAGATGTAAATATAGCTGTTTTTATTGATGATGCGACAGTTGTTGGGGAAAAGAATAAACCTTGTAAAAATGCTTTATTCATACCCATAGAAGGTCCAACTTCTTTAGCTTCTCCTGGTACATTTAATCTTTCTGCACATAATTCTATTAAATCTTTTCTTCCACAAATATAGCCACCATTTGATGCGATGCCACCACCTAAATTTTTTATTAGTGAGCCAACTACTACATCCGCACCTACTTCAGTTGGTTCTGTTTTTGTAACAAATTCACAGTAGCAATTATCTATCATTACAATTGTATTTGGTGATACTTTTTTTATTAATGCTATTACATTTTTTGTTTTATTTATATCTATACTTTTTCTTGTAGAATATCCTTTACTTCTTTGTATTTCTATTACTTTAACAAAGTTTTGTTTTAATCTTTTTTCTATTTGTTCATAATCAAAATCATCATTTATTAAATCTATTTGTTCGTAATTAATAGAATAACTTTTTAAAGAACTTTTATTTTCTTTAATACCAATTACTTCATCTAGGGTATCATATGGTTTTCCAGTAATACTTAAAAGTGTGTCATTTGGTCTTAAAAGCGCAAATAAACAAATAGTAAGAGCATGTGTACCTGATATAATTTGACTTCTTACAAGAGAGTCTTCACATTTAAATATATCACTATATACTCTTTCAATTGCATCTCTTCCTATATCATTATAACCATATCCTGTTGTGCTAAAAAAATGAATATCAGATATATTATTTTTATTAAATGCACTTAGTACTTTCATGCTATTGTATTCACAAATATCATCAATATTTTTATATATTTCTTTTAGTTCTTCTTCACATTTATTTGCTAAACTAATAAGTTCTTCACTTATTCCAAAATCTTTATACATAATCCACCTTCATAATCTATTTTTACTAAACTACCACTTTTTATATCTTTATTTCCATATATTTTAAATATATTATAAGCAACCTCATCTTTATCTAATAACTCTTTTTGATTAATTCTTTTTAATTCACTATCTAAATACTCTTTATTCATTTCAAGTACACTTTCTGTATTAATATAATTTGGAAGTATTCCAATAATTCTTATATCTTTATAAAACTCACCAATAGTCTTAGTAATAATATTTACACCTGATTTACTAGATGAGTAATCTATATTAAATTTATTATATGTATTTATACTATCTGTTGATGATATGTTTATTATTTCTTTTATATTATGTTTTATAGCGTTTTTGCACATTAAAAATGTTCCTACTAAGTTAACTTCTAATACTTTCATAAATTCATCTTTAGTTTTATCTAATAAATCACTATCCATACAAGTTGCTGCATTGTTTATTAGTATATCTATTTTATAATTATTAAATAGTGCTTCAATCTCTTTTTCATTAGTAATATCTAATTTTATAAATTCAATATTTTTAGAAAAAGAATTATTAGTATTATATGTTGCAATTACTTTATAGCCACTTGATAGAAATATATTTGCTAAAGCATTACCTAATCCTTTTGAAGCACCTGTTATAAGTACTGTTTTCATAAAACTGATACTCCTGCAAATATAGATATATATTCAACATTAATATTTTTATCACATTTTTCACTTGAACATTTATTTTCAAATCCACCTAATATAGGCATTCCATTTGATTTAACACTTACATTTTTAGGAATATGTAAATCAATACCCCCAAAAATACTTACACATTCTATTTTAATATTATCTTTTATTTTAGCAGAAGATAAATCTAAATCAATACCTCCAAATATAGCTATACATGTAATATCTTTATCTAAATTTAATATTTTTTCTTCAGTGCTACTAAATATACCAAAATATGTATCTTTATTATTATTTGTTACTTTTTTTTTAGGGTTTATTATAAAAGATAAACCTAATACAATTATTACAATTGGAATAAATATTTCTCCTACCATTGACCAAGATATAATTTTTTGACTTGATAATAATAATAGAATTCCAATAGATAACCCCAGTAATGAAGTTAAATATTCTTTTTCAATAAGACCTTTTATTGAAGGAATTATTATAAATAAAGTCCACCAACCTTTAAATAGAATATTTATATTCCAAATATCTAAGTTATTTCCTAAAAATATAATTCCAATAAGTATTATAATAATACCTAATATATAATTCTTTTTCATTTCTTCACCTCAAACTAATTATATCATATTTTTTCT
Source organism: uncultured Clostridium sp. (assembly GCA_964555985.1). Lineage (GTDB taxonomy): Bacteria > Bacillota_I > Bacilli_A > RF39 > UBA660 > CAG-1193. Next base: position 3,521 of record CAZKUP010000013.1, read on the forward strand.
TTATAAAGAAAAAAATAGTGCTGACTAGACACTATTTCCTAGTTTGAATCAATTTTGATACAAGTCATAATCAAAATTGCTTATTTTGAAGTACTCTCTTCATATGATCATATACTTAATAGAAATAAGATCACTCATGATATTCCGTTGCCCTCTTGCAAATCAATGCAATAAGAAATACTGAACAAAAACTTTTCCACCGTTTAATATTAATGGCATTACTATTAAGCAATATAAATATATCATAATTTTTTATTTTATTCAATATAGAACATATGTTCTATAAAATTTCTTCTATTTTTATAAAATTAGTACTTCTACTTGTTTTTAATGGAAAACCTCCTGTAATAACAATTTTATCATCTTTTTGAATAGACATTACTTTAGAAGCAACTTCTTTAGCGCATTCTATAAGTTCATCAGTAGTATTTACTTCATCTACAATAACTGGTCTTATACCCCAATTTAAAGATAAACTTAGTGCTACATCTTTATAAGGAGTTGTAACAATTATAGGTGAATATGGCCTATAAGCGCTTACTTTTCTTGCTGTTATACCACTTATTGATGATACTATAATTGCTTTTGTTTTAAGCATATTAGCAGATTCACATGCTGCATAAGCAAGTACTTGAGTTGCATCATTTGCCTTATCAATATATTTTTCTTCTAAAAACTTATGATAATCTAGTTCTTCTTCAGTTTCTTTTATTATTTTTTCAATCATCTTAATAGATTGAATAAGGTAAGCATTTTCGCAGTTTAACACAATTGCATCTACACCATCTATTACAGAATTACTAACATCAGATACCTCTATAGTTGTCGGTCTAATATCATTTTCTACACTCATAAACATTTCTGTTGATACAATACATATTTTATTTCTTTTTCTTGTTTCTTTTATTATTCTTTTTTGTATACATGGGAGTTTTTCTATTGGAATTTCACCACCTAGATTGCATCTTGAAATCATAATACCATCACTTACTTTTATTATATTTTCAAGATCATCAATTGCACTTTGATTTTCAATTTTAGTAATTATTTGAGTATGTTCATTTCTTTCACCAATAAATATATCATTTACATCAAGTATATCATTTGCATTTCTTACAAATGAAAGAGATACAAATTCTACATTTAATTTTGATGCAAAAAGTATATCTTCTTTATCATCACTTGATAAAAAATCAATATTTAATTCTACATTTGGTACATTTAATTTCTTATTATTAGATAATACTCCTCCTCTTACTACTCTACAAGTTATATCAGTATTTTTAATACCTATTACAATAAGTTCTATTCTTCCCTCATCTAAAAGAATTACACTATCTATATCCAAATTATATGATAACTTCTTAAAAGAAATACATATTTTTCCCTTAGAGCCATCTACTTTAGATGGTGTTAATATTATCTTTTCTCCCTCTTTTAAAATAATATCTTCTTTTAAATTACATACCCTCACTTCAGGTCCTCTAGTGTCAAACATAATGCCAACATTAGCATTTAACTCTCTGTTAATTTTTCTTAATTTTTCAACAGCTAAATAAGCTTTTTCATGGCTTGTATGAGATAAATCTATTCTTAGAACATCCATCCCTTCTTTAACCATTTCTCTTAAAAAATGCTCATCCACTATAGATGGTTCAATTGTACATATTAATTTTGTTTTATTCATAACGTCTCCTTATATTTATTGTATCAAATAATATTATTTTTTATTTTATTTTTTAATATATTTTACAAAAATTAACAAAAAAACTGACAAAAATGTCAGTTATAATTGTTTGTTCATTGCCTTCATCATTTGATTAATTTGTTTTTGACTAGGAGTTCTTCCCATTTGAAGCATCATTGTTCTAATCATTTGTTCTGTTATAGGTGGATTTTTCTTAAAATAACTTTGCATATATTTTCTTGCTATAAAAAATCCAATAACTCCTCCAACTATTAATCCAAATAAAACTTTTAATATGTCAAATAATAATTCCATTAATTATTCCTCCTCATAATCATTTTACTAAATATTAGTTAATTATACAAGTGTTTCAAAATTTATTTTATTAATAAAGAAGAAGTCTTGATTCTCAAAATCACATATAAATATGTTATCATCGTATTCTTTAATTGAATTAAAAAATGCCGAATAATTATTATTTGTTTTAATTCTAATATGTGAATGAAAAACTTTTAAAAAAGTTATTTCTTCACTATAAAGATTTTTTATCATATGTCCATCATCAAGTTTAGAATATTCTAATTCATTCATATGTTTTTTATATATAAATTTATCCATTTTTCTAGTAAATGGATCACTAACTTGTTCTAAAAGTCTATATCCTAGTACTATATCATTATTTTTAAGTCTATATATTTGTTCTAATATTTTATATAAAGAATATGGCTTTTTACTATAAAAATGCATTAAAGAATCCTTTATAATAAATGCGTAATATGTTCTCATAACTCACCTCAAGTATATAATAACTCTTTAAAGACCAGTAATTTGTCGAAAAAAAAATAGGTTTACATCCTATTTTCTAATTCTTTTAATAATAATTCATTTGCTATTTTAGGGTTTGCTTGACCCTTAGTTTCTTTCATTATTTGACCCATTAAAAACTTAATGCTTCTATCAAGTCCATTTTTATAATCATCTATTGCCTTTTGATTATTATCTAATATACTATTTATTATATTTAATAAATCACTCTCATTACTAATTTGTTTTAAACCTTTTTTATCTATAATATCTTTTACATCTCCACCATTTTCAAGCAATTCATTTATTATTTCTTTTGCAATCTTAGAAGATATTTCATTCTTATCAAGTAAATTTACTATATCTTTAATATTATCAATTGTAATATTAGATTCATTAAAAGTAATATAATTTTTATTTAAATAAGATAATATATCACCAGTTAATAAATTTGCACATATTATTGGATTTGTAATTTCTATTAGAGAATCTAATGCAACATTTAATTCTCTATTATTAATAAGAGCACTTATTGCAACATCATTTATTCCTAAAGATTTATATTTACTTCTTAATTCATTAGGTAATAATGGAATAGTTTTTTTAATATCATTTATCCAAGACTCATCTATTATAACTTTAGGAATATCTGGTTCAGGAAAATATCTATAATCATTACCAGTTTCTTTTTTTCTCATAAGTATAGTTGTATTAGTTTTATCATCCCATCTACGAGTTTCTTCAGTTATTTTTATACCATTATTTATTAACTCAGTTTGTCTTTTTATTTCATATAAAATACTATCTTTAACTGCACTTATAGAACCAATATTCTTAACTTCAACTTTCGTACCTAATTCATCTTTTTCACTTAAAGAAATATTCAAATCACATCTCATACTTCCTTCTTCTATTTTAACATCAGATACTCCTGCATATAAAAGCATTTCTCTTAAATTTTCAAGATAAAGCACTGCTTCTTTTTCATTAGAAATACATGGTTTGGTAACTATTTCAATAAGAGGTATTCCTGCTCTATTAAAATTAAGTAATGTATAATCATTTTCATGTATACTTTTACATGTATCTTCTTCCATATGTATTTCTTCAATAAGAATATTTTTTTTAATATTATCATATTCTACTGCTATTTTACCATTTCTTCCTATTGGAGTATTACTTTGAGTTATTTGATAGTTTTTAGGATTATCTGGATAAAAATAATTTTTCCTATCAAAATACATTTCTCTAGTAATATCACAATCAAGTACAAGTGCACATTTAATACCTAAATCTATAAGTCCTTTATTTAATGTAGGAAGTGTTCCTGGATAACCTAAATCTAGGACATTTACCATTTTATTAGGAACTTCACCATAAGTATTTTTTGAAGGAGAAAATGCTTTACTATTAGTTTTTAACTCACAATGTACTTCAATACCTATAGTTGGTTTTAACATATTTTCCCTCCTTTAAAATTATTTTCAATATAACTTGCAAACTTATACATAGTTGCTTCATCAAATTTTTTACCAATTATTTGCATACCAATAGGTAAATTATTAAATGTACCAACAGGAATACTCATACCAGGAAGACCTGCCATATTAACTGGAATTGTAAGTAAATCATCTGTAAAACTTTTTACTGCATTATTTTCACTTTCTCCAAATTTATAAGGAAAATCAGTAGTAACTGGGCCAATAATTAAATCATATTTTTTAAATACATTATCAAATCCATCACTAATCTTACTTCTTATCTTTAATGCTTTATAATAATATTCTTTAGCATTTTTGCCACTTAAAACATAAGAACCAATCATAAGTCTTCTTTTAACTTCGCTTCCAAATCCTTCACTTCTTGTATACTTATAATATTCATCAATATTATTCACATCTTTATTAGTAGAATATCCATATCTAACTCCATCATATCTTGCTAAATTAGATGATGCTTCTGCTAAAGCAATTATTTGATAAAGTGGTACAGCATAATTAATGTAATCAATATCTACATAATCTACTGTAACATTTTTTTCTTTTAAAAAACTTATTACTTCATTAATTCTATTTCTTATTTCAATATTAATTACATCACTCATATAAAACTTTGGCACAGCAACCTTCATACCAGATATATCTTCGCCTATTAATCTTGTAAAATCCTCTTTAGCATGTTTACTACTAGTTAAATCTTTAGAATCATTTCCACATAATATATTTAATAAAAGTGCATTTTCATATACATTTCTAGAAATTGGCCCAATTTGATCTAAACTAGATGCAAAAGCAATAAGTCCATATCTTGATACTCTTCCATAAGTAGGTTTAAGTCCAACTACACCATTAAATGCACTTGGTTGTCTTATAGAGCCACCTGTATCACTTCCTAATGTAAAAGGAGTAATACCTAGTCCAGTACATACAGCACTTCCACCACTTGATCCACCTGATACTCTATTTTTATCAAAAGTATTAAGTACATTACCATAATAACTTGTTTCATTTGATGAACCCATTGCAAACTCATCCATATTAAGTTTACCAACAATAATCATATTATTTTCCTTAATTTTCTCAATTACAGTCGCATCATATATTGGTACATAATTAGATAACATTTTAGAGGCACAAGTTGTAAGAAGTCCTTTTGTAGAAATATTATCTTTTATAGCAATAGGTATTCCAAATAAAAGATTATCTACTTCCATATCTTCTAATTCTAAAGCTCTTTTTACAGCAGCTTCTTTATTTAATGTTATAAATGCATTATATTCTTTATTTTCTTCAATTCTTAAAAAACACTCATTTACTAAATCAATTGGTTTAATCTCTTTCTTCTTTAATTTCTCATTTATTTCTTTTATACTTAAATCTAAATATCTACTCATTTACAAACCTCTTTATCTCAATATAATTACCACTTGACTTAGGTGCATTCTTAAGTACATTCACATCTTCCTTAATACCAATATCATCTCTATATATATTCTTATTACCACTTGGACTAATAAGAATATCTCCATCTACATCTATTTCATTAATTCTGTTTACCTCATCAAGTATTTGTTTTAAACCCACTTGATAACTTTTTAATTCCTCATCTGTAATATTTATTTTTGCTAAATCACTTACATGAAGAACTTCTTCTTTTGTTAATTCATTCATAATATCACTCATTTCCTTATATAGTATATCACTTTTTTTAATAGAAAAAAAGATTAGAATATTATTTCTAACATTAATAATAAAAACAGCACCATCTCTAATGAGATAGTGCAAAAACAAAACAATTGGTAAGCACTTAAACATGCAAATATTTAAGTGTTCCTTTTTATTATATGAAGTATTCCTTCAACATATGCATTATACAATATAATTCTAAGATTGACAATTTATTTTTGTTAATTTCTTGTTAATTTACACTTGCAATACAAACTTATGTTTGATATAATTGTTTTGGAACATTTAAATAGTTTAGGTGCTTACCACTTCTTCAATTATAAAAGGAGGTGGTCATTATGAGTAAAAAAGATACCTTAATTTTATTACTTATAATCATAATATTATATCAATTATATATTATAACTGAAATAATAAAAACAGCACCATCTCTAATGAGATAGTGCAAAAACCAAAAAAACAATTGGTAAGCACTTAAACATGCAAATATTTAAGTGTTCCTTTTTATTATATGAAGTATTCCTTCAACAATTACATTGTATCATGTATTTTATTTATGTGTCAATATATACCATTTGGAATTTTTTTATTTTTAGTTTTTTGGTTTAAATATAAGTGAGAAAAAGAATGCAAAAATAATTGCTGAAATAATACCTGCTGAAGTTAATGAAAACATTCCTAAAGATAGGCCCATAATTCCATCATCAATAGCTTTTGATAATGCTCCATGAATAAGAGAATGTCCAAAGCTTGTAATGGGTACCATTGCACCACCACCAAATATTTCTATAAAAATATCATATATGCCAAATATATCTAAAAATGCTCCAACTATAACAAATAGTGCAGTAATATGTCCGGGAGTAAGTTTAGTATTATCTAATATTAGTTGTCCAATAAGACATATAAAACCACAAAATATAAATGAATATAAGTATATCATAGTGCCTCCAAACTAATTGCATGACTAATAGATGGAATAGTCATTTTTTGATTCATCATAACAGGACTCATAAGTGCTCCTGTTGCTACAATTAAAACTCTTTTTATTTTTCCTTCAAGCATTTCTTTAATAATCTTAGAATAAACTACTAAAGCACTTGATGTTGGTCCACTTGCGCCCGCTTTTACATCTTGTTTTTTTGTATCATAAAGTATGCATCCACAATCATTATAATTTTTTAATTCAATCCCATGTTCTTTCTTTATCAAATCTTTAAGTATTTTCATGCCATACTTACCCAAGTCACCAGTTAATACTAGATCATAGTAATCAATAGTTCTATTTAAATCTTTTAAATGTTTATTAATAGTATAACTTGCAGATGGCGCCATAGCAGCACCCATATGATATACATCATCTATTCCATAATCTACTGTTTTTCCTATTGTGCCAGATTCTATTTTAATCTTTGTTTTTTCATTAGTAAGAAGAATACTTGCACATCCTGTTGCAGTAAATGTTGAAGTATCTTTTTTAGGTGTACCATATTCAGTAGGATTTCTATATTGTTTTTCAGCAGCACTATTATTTGATGAAACACTACAAATACAATTTTTTATTTGATTATTATTAATCATAGATGAAGCAATTATCATAGATAAGCAGCTAGAAGCACATGCTGCATAAACTCCCATATAATTTATTCCTAAATATTCTGAAGCATAATTAGATGGAGATAATTGATTAATTAAATCACTTGATATAAATAAATCTATATCTTTTTTCTCTAAATTAGTCTTTGAAATAAGTGTATTAACTGAATCTAAAATCATTTTTATTTCACCTTGTTCAAAAGTTTTTTCTCCCATATAAAAATCATCATAAGTCTTATCAAAAAGATTTCCTAAAGGTCCTTCTTTTTCAAATTTACCTGCAACACAAGATGTTTCTTTAACATAAACATTATCAAATTTAAAAGTCATTTTAGCCTCCTATAATTATCCTAATTAAACCAAAAACATAAGCAGCAACTACTCCATACAATATAACACTACCAGTAAGTTTAAATATATTAGAACCAATTCCAAGAACCATACCATCTTTTCTATATTCCATAGCAGCACTTGTCATGGCATGAGCAAAACCTGTAATAGGTATAATTATTCCACATCTAACTTTTTCTATTATCTTGTCAAAAAAACCAAGTGCAGTAAATAATGATGAAATAAATATTAATGTTACTATCATATAATTTCCTGCATCTTTTATACTAGTATTAAATACTTTAGAATATAAATCAATTAATGCTTGACCCAACATACCAATAAAACCACCTACAAAAAATGCATAGCACATACTCTTAATATGATTTACTTTAGGAGTATGTTTATTTACTATCTTCATATATTCTTTATTTGTCATTAAAAACACCTCATAATTAATATGAAGCGTCTTTTTACTTTTATACATAAATTTATCTTTTTTTAAATTGTTTATCTTGATGTGCAATTCTATCTACATTACCATTATCATCAAACCATACATCTACAAAATAAGTAGTATTATCTTCTTTAAGCCCTCTACCCTTAAGATTAGGCCTTAATTTCATAAATGATCCATTTTGAAACATTTCTACTCCATCATATAATTTATACTTACTATAATGCTTATGCCCTGAATGAATAATATTAGGTCTTTTATCAATAGGTATATTATCTACATAATCATATAAATTTTTTACTCTATTTTCTTTTATAAATTTACCATGTAATACATTTATTCTAAGTCCATTTATATTTACAATTCTTCTTGAAGAACCTAAATATTCTATATCTTCTCTTTTATTTGCAACATCACTAAGTATTTCTTTTCCAGTAAGTATTGACCAATAATCTTCATGATTACCTGACACTACCATTGTTTTACCACTATATTTAGGATATTTATCTATCGCATATTCAAGTTGTCCAGTATATGTTTCTTCTTTTAATTCTTTATAATAATTTGGAGTACTTACTAATCCATCTACTAAATCTCCACTATGAAATACCATATCAACACCAGTATCATCTATATAATCATATGCTCTATTTAATGATTCTAAATCTTCATATTTACTTGCTAAATGAGTATCTCCTAAAAGTGCTATTTTAATGTGTTCTTTATTCAAATTAATATTTAATGGAGTCTTATTTCTTTCAGGATATTTAAATCTTACTACATCATTATTTTCTATTGTAAGTGGTATACCCGCATCACTTATTTTTCTAAGTTCATTTAAAAATACATTTTTAGTAATATTTAAACTATTACATATTTGATCAGTTGTTTTTTTTGCTTGTATTTCTAATAATATATCTCTTTGTAATTTATTCATAAACACCTCTATTTAATTATATCATATATAACAATTATTACCACATATCTTTTTTCTTAAGCCAAAGATATGCAAAAATAGCAAATACTAGTGCAACTGCTATTACAATAACAAACCCATATGGATTAGACGCAAAAGGAATTCCATCTACATTCATACCCCAAAGTCCTGATACTATTGTTGGAATAGAAAATACTATTGTAACAGCTGCTAAAAATTTCATTACAATATTTAAATTATTAGAAATAATTGAGGCATATGCATTAGTTGTACCAGTTAAAATATCTCTTGAAATTGTTACCATTTCAATAGCTTGTTTATTTTCTATTATTGCATCTTGTAAATAATCTTTATCATCATCATATAATTTTAAAATATTACCTCTTAATAACTTTTCCATTACTAGTTCATTAGATTTAAGAGAAGTGGTAAAATATACTAAAGACTTTTCTAATGCTAGTAATCTAATTAATTCCTCATTCTTTAATTCTTTCTTTAATTTATCTTCAATTCTATCAGTTTCTTTATTAATTTTCTTTAAATATTGCAAATAATAAGTAGCAATTCTATATAATATTTGTAATGTAAATCTTGTTTTTTTAAATGTAAAAAACTCTTTTATTTTTGAATCATAAAAATCTTTTATAATCTCAACATTTTGACTACATACAGTAATAAAATAATCATCATTAACAACTATAATACCAAGAGGAATTGTAGAATAATCACTACCACCTTCAGTAATAGGAATATCAATAAGAATTAAAGTTTGTCCATCTTCATAGTCAATTCTAGCTCTTTCTTCAGTATCCAAAGAATATCTTATAAAATCAGAATTAACTCCAATAGCATTAACAATATTATTAATCTCACCAGTTGTTGGTTTAGTTAAATTTATCCATGAACCCTTTTCAATCTTATTAATTTCCCTTAATAAGCCCTTTTCATCAGTAGTTTTATAAATTTTAAGCATAACAACACCCTCTTTCTAATTTTAATTTACTACAAATTTAAAAATATGTAAACAAAAAATATCCAATTTGGATATTTAATTTATGTTTATACTACCATAATTTTATTTTTAATACAAGATATTACACAAATTTATTTAACTTAAAAAAATTTTCGACTAAAAATATATATTTAATTTAAGAAAAAAGACGTCAGGTAAAAGAAAAAGAAGAAATTAATCTTCCTTCTTAACCCTCTTTTTCTTATCTTCTTTACTACATAATACTTCTTTTCTAGATAAATTAAGTTTACCTCTTTTATCATAGCCGATAGCTTTTACTACAATCTCATCACCTACATTAACCACATCACTAGTTTTTTCAACTCTCTTAGTATCTAAATGAGATATATGCACAAGTCCTTCACAACCAGGCCATAGTTCTACAAAACATCCAAAGTCTTCAATTTTAACAACCTTACCAACATATATTTGTCCTTCTTCAACCTCACGAACAACACTTTCAATCATTTCTCTTGTCTTTTTAATAACCATAGCATCTTTATGATAAATAATTACTCTTCCATCATCCTCTAAATCTACTTTAACAGCATTAATATCATTAACACTCTTTACATCACTAGCGTCAAGTATAATTTTAGTAATCATTTCTCCACCCTTACCAATTACATCTTTAATCTTCTCAGGATTAATTGTAAATGTTTCTACTTTAGGTGCATATTTACTCAATTCTTTTCTAGGTTCAGGAATTACACTTTCTATTAAATCAAGTATTTGCATTCTTGCTTTTTTAGCTTGTTCTAATGCTTCTTTCATAATTTCCCTTGTAATACCCTTAATCTTTATATCCATTTGAAGAGCACATATACCTTTTCTAGTACCTGCAACTTTAAAATCCATATCTCCTAAATGATCTTCCATGCCTTGTATATCTGTTAATATTGTATAATTTTCTCCATTAGTAAGAAGACCCATAGCAATACCTGCAACTGGTGCTTTAATAGGTACACCTGCTGCCATAAGTGATAAACATCCTGCACAAATAGATGCTTGAGAAGATGAACCATTAGATTCAAGTATTTCAGATACAACTCTTATTGTATAAGGGAATTCTTCTTCACTAGGAATTACTTGAAGAAGCGCTCTTTCACCTAATGCACCATGTCCTATTTCTCTTCTTCCAGGACTTGCGTATCTACCTGTTTCACCTACACTAAATTGAGGGAAATTATAATGAAGCATAAATCTTTTTGAATCCTCTACTCCAAGTCCATCTAATATTTGATTATCAGTAAGACTACCTAAAGTAGTAATACTCAAACTTTGAGTTTGACCTCTTGTAAATAATGCTGAACCATGAGTTCTAGGAAGAATATCAATTGACGCTGATAATGGTCTTATCTCATCAACTTTTCTACCATCTGGTCTTATTTTTTCATCTGCAACTAATTTTCTAAATTCACTCTTTTCAATATCCTCAAGTATAAGTCTTACCTTAGTTAATAATGTATTAAGTAGGGCATCATCCATTCCAACATTATCATCAGTATAATGCTTAATTATCTCTTCTTTTAAATTATTAACTGCTTCTATTCTTTCTTGCTTATCAAATATTCTTATTGCATCAAGCATAGGTATTCTTGCTAAACTTTCAACCTCACATCTAAGACCTGTTTCAATATCTAATACTTCATAATTCATTTTTTCTTTACCAATTTCACTAATTATAGTATTAGCAAAATTAATTAATTCCTTAATAGCTTCATGTCCAAACATAATAGCTTCTAACATATCATCTTCAGATACCTCTTTACTACCTGATTCAACCATATTAACTGCATCTATTGTACCTGCAACAGTTAAATCAATATCACTAATTTCTGCCTCCTCAGTAGTTGGATTTATAACAAACTTCCCATTAACTCTACCTACTTTAACTCCTGCAACAGGGCCATTAAATGGTATCTCACTTATTGACACTGCTAAACTAGATGCAAAAAGTGCAGTCATTTCAGGTGTATTATCTTGATCTACTGATAATATTTCATTAACAACATCAACCTTATTTCTAAAATCCTCTGGAAATAATGGTCTCATAGGTCTATCTATCATTCTTGCACATAATGTTGCTGCCTCTGTTGGACGACCCTCTCTTTTAATAAAACCACCTGGAATTTTACCTACTGCATATTGCTTTTCCATATAAACAACTGTAAGAGGGAAAAAATCAGATAAAATATCACACTCTTTAGATACAGTTGCTGCTGCTAAAGTAACAGTATCCCCATACCTAACAAGAACTGAACCTGCAGCTTGTTTAGCAAGTTCCCCATGTTCCACAACCAACTTTCTACCTCTAAAATCTAATTCAAATACTTTCTTCATAATTACTCCTTATTTCTACTTTTTTACATAAATCAAATAAAAAAGGCACTCAAAAAAGAATGCCTACTTTCTTAATCCTAATTTACTAATAACTTCACGATATTTAGTAATATCATTTTTCATTAAGTAATTTAATTTACTCTTTCTTTGTCCAACCTTCATAAGTAATCCTCTTTTAGAATGATAATCATGAGTATGAACCTTTAAATGAGCAGTTAAATCATTAATTTCCTTAGTTAAAATAGCAATTTGTACTTCAATTGAACCAGTATCCTTTTCATCTTTTCCAAATTCCTTAATAATATTTAACTTTTCTTCTTTAGTTAAAGCCATATTTCTTCCTCCTTATATAATATACTCCTAATTCTTGGTAACAGATAGGAAGAGTCTAATTACTAAGAATTGGTAACAATTAATAATATACACTAAAAATATAATTATTTCAAGCACTTTTCTACAAAATAATAAAAATAAAAAGAAGACATTATCTTCTTCATATTTATATTAATTCTTTTTATTATTTAAACTCTTAATTTTTTTCTTTTCCTTAATACCATGATAACCTAATACTGATAACCCTGCTAAACTTAATCCCATAGATACCAAATACTCATTAATATGTGAATCATCACCAGTTTTTGGATTTGTACAATCTTTTTTAGGCTTTTTATTTGGTTTTTCAGGTTTCTCTGTTGGTTTTGTTGGCTCAGTTGGAACTTCTGTTGGTTTTGTTGGCTCAGTTGGAATTTCTGTTGGTTTTGTTGGTTCAGTTGGAACTTCTGTTGGCTTTGTTGGTTCAACCTCAGGTTCTTTTTCAACAATCTTATTTGCAGTTACAACTAATTTATACACTGTTGTTTTAACAGTTTCTTTAACATTTAAAATATAAATTTTTATTTTTCTTTCAACAAGATAAGTAAGCTTATACTTTGTAACTTGGGTTTTATTTTCAACAATAGGAGTTACTCTTCCAGAAACCACATAAACAGTTTCTTCGACTGGTATTGAATAATCAGCATTCTCAATATTCTCTGTTTCTTTTGTAATTGATACTTCAACTCTTTTAGTTGAATCTGTTGTTCCTAAACTTGCAAGATAACTATTAGCAGCTTCTTCTGTATCAAATCTTTCATAAATTATTTGTGGCTCCCCATCAGTATAAGTTACTTCTTCTACTGTTACTTCTTCATCTTTAAATGAATATCTATATCTATCATCAGGCCCATAAATACTTGCAATAGTATTTTTTTGAAAATCACGTGCTTGCACTGTATCATACAATAATTCTTTTGAATCATGAGTAACAAAATTTTCAGATTCAGTTATTTCTGATGAAATAATTTCACCATGATTTCCTTGTTTATACTCTTCTAAATAATTTTCTGCTTCAGCTTTTGAACTAAATGAATAATTATAATCTTTATAATCAATTTTCTCTTCTTCTGTTATTGTACCAACAATATTTTCATATCCTGATAATTCTAATTCTGCCTTTTTAGTTTCTAATGCAGCTTGAGCACCTTCCATAGTAGGATATGTATTTTCATAACTAAAGTTTGAACCATTAACACTACTATGTGATGAAACTTCACTACCCATTTCAGTTGCATAAGTATTCATTGGAGCACTTGCTAATAATGAAATTGCTAACAAAATACTTGCTGCTGTACCTCTTAATTTTTTTACATCTTTTATTTTATGTTTATTCATAACTATTCCTCCTCTTAAATAAACTTATAACTTATTATACTTAATTTCATGCTTTTGTCAATATTTTTTTAGTTTTTTATCAAACATTTGTTTTACACGATATATTTTCAATTATTTTAATCATTAACTTAGCAACATTTTTAGAACTACTTTCTAAAAACTCATTATAAGTTATAGTGTTATTATTATTTGGTACATCAGAAATACATCTAATAATTAAAAATGGAATATTACATAAATATGCTACATGGGCAATAGAAGCTCCTTCCATTTCTACACAAAGTGCATTAAATTTATTATGTATTTTATTTGACATAAGAGTATTTGTTACAAATATATCTCCTGATGCAATAACACCATATTTTATAGAATTATCTATATTTTTAACTAAATTAACTAAATAATTGCTACTATTTATATATGTTCCAACATTAGGAATATACCCTTTTTCATGATCAAAAGATGTAATATCAAAATCATGCTGAATTAGTTTTTCTCCAATTATAATATCTCCTACTGATAAATTATCACTAATACCACCTGCAACTCCTATATTAAATATATAATCTATATCAAATTTAACAATCAATACTTGTGTTGCTCTTGCAGAATTTACTTTACCAACACCACTTTCAACTAATATACAAGTAATATTATTATAAATTGATTCATAAAATATTAAATCATAATAACTATACTCTTTCGTAATTATAAGATGCTCAGTCAATGCATCCATTTCTTCCTTCATTGCAAATATAATACCTATTTTCATAATTACCTCCAATTAATTCTAGCAATTCTTGAATCTAAACAATGTTAAATCCTCAATATTTTCAATAACTGCATCTTAATATATTATACCACACCTTATATATTTTTTATGTCAATATATCTATACTAATACTTTTTAATACCTTTTTAGTATAAATATCAATAACTTTTTGTACAAAAATGGCAATTCATTCCCAAAAAAATCATAAAAAAAGAGAAAATTAATTATTTAATTTCTCGACATCCTATAAAAAAGTATTATCTATATTACTTTTTCACATCATACATACACATATTTTTTAATACAATACAAAGTAATATAAATAATGCCATATTAATAATTTCATTAATAATTGCCTCACCATGAGTTTTTATTTTAATACTACTTAAAATATCAGCACTTTTAAGCTCATCAATTGTTTTAGGTTTTAACTCTACTATCTTATCAAGTTCATCATTAGTAAATATATAATATGCTGGTAACTTCATTTCAATTGATCTCGTATAATCAATCTTATAGAAATATTAATTAATTTCTATTATTGATTAATCC
>CAZKUP010000014.1:0-6080 GCA_964555985.1 uncultured Clostridium sp.
TTATTTTCAAAATTTGTTTTTATAAACTCAAGTTAATAATCTAAACTATCTTTATTTAATCAATCCATATTGTTTGCTACAATGAAGATTTTTTCCGTTTTTGTACTTTTTCTTCACTAGACTATAAAATATTAATTATATTTTTTTACTATACTTAGTTTTGGTTCTAAAATTATATTATATTTTGCTAAGTCTTTAGAAGTAGTTGATAATATGCTACTATTTATCATATCTTCTATCATTTCTTCATCACCTGTTATTTCTTTTATTTCAATAATATTAAATACTCCAGGTATAGTTCTTATTTCTTCTTCTGGAAAAGATTTATGCATTGCATTTATTCTATGTAATTCATTTCCATTAAATACATGATATTCTTCTTTTAAACATGCATTTTCAATTATAGAGGAATTTATATTCATGTAATCTTCTTCTAAATAAATATTATGTAATTGTAATAAATAACCACATTCTTTTGCAAAATCACTTAGTATATAGTCTATATTTTGTGTAATATTTATAAAGTAAAATTCATTTTCATTTATATATTCTCTATTTATTATTACTTTAGTATTATCTTTTAATTTAAATACTAATCTGTTAGTGCCTTTCATTAATTTTGAATCAACCATAATAGCCTCCTTTAGTTGTTATTCTATCATATTTTTTAGGAAAAAACATTCTTATTTAATAAAAATTATGATAATATTAAAAAGAGGTGTATTTATGAGGAAAGATAAAATTAATTATTATTTAGATATTGCAGAATCTGTACTTCAAAGAAGTACTTGTATAAGAAGAAATTTTGGTGCGATTATTGTTAAGAATGATGAGATTATTTCAACGGGTTATAATGGTGCGCCTAGAGGAAGAAAGAATTGTACTGATTTAGGATATTGTATGAGAGAAAAATTGAATATTCCAAGAGGTGAAAGATATGAATTATGTAGAAGTGTTCATGGTGAAGAAAATGCAATTATAAGTGCGGCAAGACGTGATATGATTGGAGCATCTTTGTTTTTAGTTGGAAAGGATTTTGAAACAAATGAATATGTTAAAGACGCAAGACCATGTGCGATGTGTAAAAGAATTATAATAAATTCTGGAATTAATAAGTTATATATTAGAAATACTAAAGATAAATATACTGTTATTGATGTAAATGAATTTATTAATAATGATGAAACTTTAGAAGGAAAATTGGGATATTAATGAATATTATAGGTATTATTGCGGAATATAATCCATTTCATAATGGGCATATTTATCAAATAAATGAAATTAAAAAGATGTATCCTAATTCATTAATAATTGTAATATTAAATGGTAATTTTACTCAAAGAGGAGATGTGAGTATAATTAATAAGTGGGATAAAACTAGAATTATTTTAGAACATAATGTTGATTTAGTTATAGAGCTTCCTACTTATTATGGGATAAATAATTCAAGTGTATTTGCTAAGGGGGCAATTAAGATTCTTAATGATTTGAAGATTGATACTTTAGTATTTGGTACGGAAAGAGATAATATTAATGATTTTAAAAGGATAATTAGTATTAAGAAAGATAATAATTATATAAGTAAATTAAAATGTTATTTAGATATGGGTTATAGTTATCCAAAAGCATGTTTTGATGCAATAAAAGATATTTTAGGTATTAATATTAATACTCCAAATGATATTTTAGCGTTATCTTATATGGAAGAAATTATGAATAATAATTATAATATTACTCCTGTTTGTATTAAAAGAACAAATGATTATCATGGTATTAATTTAGATGATATTTCTAGTGCGACTGCAATAAGAGAAGGAGTTAAATGTAATAAAGATATTAGTAGTTTTGTACCTAGTGAAAGTATTAATTATGTTAATAATATATCTATTAATGATTATTTTGATTTATTAAAGTATAAGATAAATATAAATGATGATTTAACTATATTTCATGATGTTAAGGAAGGTATTGATGTAAGAATTAAAAAATATATTAATGATGTAAATAATACTGATGAGTTAATACTTAAGGTTAAAAATAAAAGATTTACATATAATAGAATTAAAAGAATACTTTTATATATACTTTTAGATATTAAGAAGAATACAAGTATAAATGATTATATAAGACCCCTTGGATTTAATGATAAAGGACAAGAGTATTTGAAGAAGATAAAGAAAAATTTAACTTTACCATTAGTAGCAAATTATAGTGATAATAAGGATTTACTACAATTAGAAAGAAAAGCTAATATAGTTTATTCGTTAAAAATGAATGATATTAATAATAGTATTAGAAATGAATATAATAGACCAATAAAAAAAGAGCATTAGCTCTTTTTTAGTCATCAAAGAAGAAATCATCAAAGAATTGATCATCAGATACATCTTCATCTTCTATCTTTTTTATTATATCATTTATATCTTCACTAATTTTTACTGCATCTTCTTTGCTTGGCTCTACTATTTTCTTAAGGTTCTCTTTTTCATTTGGTTCTTCTTTTTCAACAATATTATCAAGTGATAAATTTGAAAAATCAAATGTATTTGTACTTCCACCTTTTAGTTTTGCTTTATTTTCTTCTTCTTCTTTTTCTAATTCTGCTATTTTAGCATCTATCTTTTTTATTAACTCATCAACATCAAATTCTTCTTCATTACCCTTTTTAGGCATAGCAAATGGATTAGGAATGCTTCCCATAGGAAATTGTGGCGGGAATTGTGGTGTTGGTCTATTCATTTCAGGTGTCATTTGCATTGAATCATTTATTGCTTGTTTTTTCTTTTCTTTTACAAATGTTCTTAAATCAAATGTATCAATTGAAAATTTATTTCTTTCTGGATAACCTGCTTTTTCATAATTAGGTATATTCCAGTTATACTCATTAACACCCTTTAGTTTTGTTTTAAATGGATCTAATCTTTGCTTTTTTATAATTGCATCTTTAAATGCTAAACGTTGTAAATCACTAACTGAAATAAGTGGTCTTGTTTCATCAGGTTTATCTTTTCCTTTACCCTTTACTTTTACATCACCACATAATTTACTTATTTCTTCTAGGGCATTTAATTCACTGCTTAATAAGTATATCATATTAGTACAATTTCCCTTTATTGTTTCTGCATTTTCTTTTCCATATACTTGATTTAATTGTGCGAAGTTTTGGATAATTAAGTTAAATCTTATTTGTCTACTTCTTGCAGCAGTAATCATTGTTGTTACATCTTTTAATTCTGGCATATTAGCAAATTCATCTAGTATAAAGTTAGTTCTTACTTTAAGTTTTCCACCAGACTCTTGTGCAACATCTATTAAGCTTTCGTAGCATTGTTTAACAAATATTGTAGTAAGAGCATGATATGTTTTCTTTTCATCTTGTATAATTAAGAAAACTGCTGTTTTTTCTCTACCAATGTCCATCATATCAAAATCACTCTTAGAAAGCATTTCTGACAAGTTTTCTGCCATTGCAAATATATTTACTTTTTGTCTAAATACTGAAATAATACTTCCTTTTGTATCATTTGGAGCGTCTATTGTACCTGCTGCATTTACATATGCAGGATTCCTTGAATCTTTCATTTTAAAGTATTCTTTTGCAAATGTAGATGCTCCATATTTTTCTTCACCTACAGTAAGCATTTGAATAATTGAGTCAATGTTAATACAACTTTCATCAGCATCTTGGAATAAACCTTGCGCTAAAGCAACAAAATAGTCTGCTGATGTATTTTGCCAAAATGGATCATCTGTTTTTTCATCATGCAAAATATTTATTGCAAGATCTCTTAATAGTTCGTTACATTTATCAAAGTTTCCTGATTTATATAATTTATAAGGAAGTGTAAGTGGATTCCACATATTTCCTTTTTGTGGATTTCTAAAATTTAATAGAACTATTTTATAACCTCTATCTCTTAAGAAACCAGCATTTTTTTCATATATTTCTCCTTTTGGATCAGTTATTACCATTGATTCTGAATGTTTTGCAAGTATATGTACTAAAGGATTAACTATACAATATGTTTTACCACTACCTGTTGAACCAATGATAAGTGAATGACTTTCTCCATCATCTACCCATATTTTTCCTTTTTCTGTATATAAAGGCACTCCTGCTGCATCAAATGTATAATCTGATTCATTAACAACTTTAACACCAATTGCTTTTTTTACATCATCAACTTTTGCCCATTTAGAGTATCCTCCGCCTTGCTTTTTTTCTTTTGAAAAACCAAAGCCTGCTTCTCTTTCAAAGAAATAAGATGATACCATAGCCATTATTGCAAACATTACTATAAAAAAGAATAAAAGTGTACCAAATATATTTTCACTTGATAAACCTGGTAATGGATTTAGGCCAACTAACCCACCTTCATGAGTTATGCTTGTAATATTACCTACACCTACTGATATTAGGTATAAAAGAAATATTGAAAATAGTAAAAAGTAAACTACATCTTTTGCTTCTGCTTTAAATTTAAGTTTCATCTTATCACGTTCCTTTAATCATATATTATTATAACAAATATTTTTACTTATATAAAGTAATTTTAATAATTACTAGCACTCGTAAATAATTTTCTTGGATTATAATATTGTTTTGTTTCTTTATCCCATATCGCAAAATGTAAGTGAACACCTGATGCCATTGTACCAGTATCACCCATTATTCCAATTACATCACCTACATTAACTGTATCTCCTACACTTACTAATCTTTCTTTTAAGTGTGCATACTGAGTTATATATTCTCTTCCACTGCTATCTGTGTGTGTTATTTCTATTACATTTCCACCTTCTGTTTCAACATTAGAACGAGTTACTATTCCATTGCCTGCTGAATATATGTTTTTATCACTTGAAACTAAGTCAATACCAGTATGCATACCAGAATATTCTCCTTCTCTATTTCCAAATGGAGATGTTATTTGTGTCCAACCTTTTAATGGAGAAGATAATTGAACTTTAATATCAGTATATAATTGAACTGGTATATTTAAATATGCTAGTTCTTCATCAACATTATATAAATGTTTATAAATATTGTATTGATTTTTTATTAAAGACACTAATAACTGATCTGAATCAGTAAAATCTTTATATATTAAATCTAATTCTTCACTATTTTCTAATCTTTTAAAATAAAGATCATAATCAAAACCATATGTTATTGTTTTATATGTATTACCTCTATTATAATAATTACATTCACCAGTTGGTATAGAATCTATATCTATAGTTGTTGTGTCATCTATTTCATATGTTGGTGATGATGAATATAAATATCTTGAAATATATTCACCATTTTCATAATCACAAGTAAATACATTATATTCGGGTATAATTTGTAGAAGTGCTGTATCATATATGTGAGTTGATCTATCAAGCATTTCATCTGTAATAACAATTTTTCCATCTTCTACATTTGTTTTAATATATTCTGAATCTGAAAATAATGTTGAACTTAATAATGATAAGCTTATTTCAAAATCGTATTCTTCTTTTATCTTATCATATGAATCATTAAATTCTTTTATAACAACTTCTGAATTACTGCCATATGTTCCATATTTAAATAAATTTTTTATTTTATCAAAGAAATTATTAGATGAATCTTCAGTATTACAAACATCTCCTTGTTGTTTAGAACAATCTATTTGTGATAGTGTTGAATTTGATGCATTTATTACACCTAATGCTAGTAAAGGTACTAGAAAAGCAAGAAATATAACTCCAAAAAATACACCTAAAACTCCAATAGCAGGTAAAACTTTTAATGCAGTACTTGAAGCATTATCTGATATAAATGTTTCTTCTTCTTCATCTTCTTCACTTACCTCACTTGGAGTAAATGATTTTAAAAATCCTTTCTTAGTATTTGATAGTGATTTAACAGGATCACTAGGTGCATTTGATGTAGTAAAATTCTTATTTGCACCCATATTAGTACTTGGATTTGTATTTTTAGGTACACTTCTATTTAATACATTAGCATTTCTTTGATTTAGTGCATTTGAAGCATTGCTAACATTTTTTGCAGCATTTGCTGTATTTGTTGCTGTCTTAGCAGCTTTTGC
>CAZKUP010000014.1:6180-18902 GCA_964555985.1 uncultured Clostridium sp.
GCTGTTTTGGCAGTTTTTGCTGCTTTTGCAGTGCCTGCTGCAGCTTTTGCTGCACCTGCAACTACTGCTGGTGCTGCTGATTTAATAATATTTGATGATGTTTTTGTATCTATAAAATAACAAAAAAAAGCAAAAAGAGCAAATACAATTTGCTTTCTTTTTGACCAAATTTTATTATATAAATCATTATTTTTCATAGATACAACACCACCTATATTTATAGTCCTCCACCATCACCAAATGATTCAAGTTCTTCAGGAGTAACCATTACATTCATACGAACTCTTCTATTACCACAAACAAATAATGCTTCTCCTTGACTATATCTTTTTATACTTTCTTTTTCATTATCATTTAAGTCAATTAATAAAGATAAATCCTCTACTGCTTGTTTCTTAAGTCCCATTACTAAATAATATGAAGCATTATCGAATATAGCTTTTCCTTGAGTAATAACACTAGGATCACAGAAATCACTTGGTTGTTGTGTAATTATTATTGAACCTGTATTATATTTACGCGCTCTTCTTTGAACTTGGGCTAAAAAGTCAGCACCAAGAGCGTTATTTGAACCTAATAATACGTGTGCTTCATCAACACATAATACTGTATTCTCATTTTTATCTAAGCATAAACTCCATGCATATTTAAGTACATTGAAGAAAAGTGCATTTCTAATATTTGCTTCTGAATTCATTAGTTCTTTTATATTAAATACTATAAAATGAGTATTACCTGAAATAGTAGTTGGACCATCGAAATAATATTTTAATTCTTTTGTTAATGGTCTAATTTTTATTTCTAGTCTTTCTAGTATGTCTTGTTCATTAGTTTTTTCCATAAACTGAGAAAGTCTTCCTTTTATAGTTGCATAAACATCTGTAAAAGTAGGATAATCTGTGGATGTAAGTTTACTAAAATCTGTATTAAAATCTATTCCAAATCTTTTATATGTATCCTGTACTATTTCACTAAATAAAGTAAGTAAATCTTCTGAAATAGATGGATCATAATATCTCATGAATGCTTTTAGGAATTGAAGTGATTTAGTTAATACTGTATAACCTAATCCTTGACTTATTTCTTCTTCATCAGCGTCTATTACAATTTCTAGTGGATTAATCATACCAAATTCTCCACCTTTACCTAAATCAATAAAATTACCATCATATTGTCTTGCCATTTCCTCAAGTTCACCTTCTGGATCAATTGCAACAATTTGATAATCATTTCTAATATGACTTCTAAGCATTAATTTAGCACTTGTACTTTTACCACTTCCAGATGTACCTAATATAATTAGATTAGCGTTATTTCTATTATTTTCTTTTCTGACTTGATATAAAAATTGATTAAATAGAATTACACCACCTGAA
This sequence comes from uncultured Clostridium sp., assembly GCA_964555985.1. Lineage (GTDB taxonomy): Bacteria > Bacillota_I > Bacilli_A > RF39 > UBA660 > CAG-1193. Next base: position 7,557 of record CAZKUP010000014.1, read on the forward strand.
AAATCTACTCCTAGTAATGTTGATAATCCCTCATCTTTAATGCTGTCAAATACAAATGGATACATTGCAGCCATTGTAGTAGATGGCATAGGTGTTCCTATTCTACTTTCAAGATCAGCTATATCTTTAGTTTTAGGGAATATTGGAAGCATAGATTTTAAAACTTTTTCTTGTTCAAATCTAAGAGGTATTGCTCGCATATCCATTGCTTCTAAATAATTTTGTACAGTTATTTTTTTATTATTTAAATCTTCTTCATTATCACCCATAACTAATATGTGCATTTGAAAATCAAATATTCTACTTTGAGAAGACGCTAGCTGAGAAACAAAGAATTCTAGTGATTCAATATCTTGTCTTATTCTTTCTTTTTGTGTTTTATCATGCTCTTCAGTATATTTTTGTCTTAAATCAGCAACTTGCTTATTAATCATTTTCTGCATAGTAGAAAATGGTACAGGCATATGTCTAATTACTAATTTAATTCCAGCCATACTTGTTAATGATGATAAATATCCTTCACCTATTAATCTTGGATAAGATATAACTGTTAATATTGTACAATACTTATCACTCATTATAAAATTATTGTATTTAAATTCTAGGCCTTTTGGCGCTAACTCTGACTTTAAACTCATGCAGGCATCACTACTCCAAACTCTGTTCTTACTCCCCCATTGATAAAATTATCAATTAATGTTCTTAAATCCTCATTAGTTGTTTGCATTGAATTAAGACCACAACTTGCAAGACCATTCATAAGAGCTCTTACTCTTTTTTGAATTAATTCAGGATTCTTTTCTCTAAATAATATATAGTATTCAGTGTCTACTACATTATTTGATTTAAAATAATTTGCTTTATCAATATCTTGCTTAATTAACTTTCTTAATTTTGGTTTTGTTACATTATTATACAACAAATGAAGCTGTGACATATAAAGAGATATATCAACTACTCTATCAGATACAATTAACCAAAACTCAAAATCAAGTGTGTTATAAAAATTATTTAATGCTCTAATTATATTATTTTGAGAATCTTCATCCATTATAAATATGTTTCTAGGTATTACTTTAACACCTGTAACTTTTTCATTATTATCAAGAATAACTGAGCCATTAGATATATTTTTAACAGCTATCCAACCTTCTGTATACTTATTTCCTTGGTTGCTCATAAAAACTCCATCCTTTCCATTTATATATTCTTTGACTATTATAAAAACTTATCATAGACATAAAGAATGTCATTACATTTCTATAATTAGGCACTGGCATAACTAAGAATCCAGCAATTAAGCCGGGAGCAAGACTTATAAGAGAACTTATAGTATCACTTGCTCCTATCATTAATAATAACATTAATGATATAAATACACCAACACCAAATACCATCAAATCAGGCAAAGTAAACATACCAAGTATAAGTTGACCTTTTTTTGTATTTGCTGGTATCAAATAGCCTCCATTTATCATAGATTACCTCCTTTTTACATTTTACCATTATTTTGTTGCTGTTCTGCTTTTCTCTTTTCATCAAGTGCTTTTGCTTTTTCTCTTGCGTCTGCAATAGAGAATGCATTATCAATAGTTTTAGCTTTCTTACCCTTACCTGACTTAAAGTATGTATCAAGTGCTTCTTGAGCTTTCTTAGCGTCACCTGATGCTTTAGTATTATCAGATTCAATATTAGCAAGAGAATGACCAAACTCAGTTTTAATTCTATCTTCATTAGCAATATCAAATCTAGAAGCAAGACCAGCATCCGATATACTTGAAATATCATAAGAAATATTTTCTTGTCTAACACCTAAAGCAACATTGATTTTATCTTGTGTACTTCTTGCAGAGTTAAATGACATAACTTTATCATTAATATTTGATTGTGCTTTTGCTAGTACTGCACTATCAAATTCAGTTTTCAAGTCTTTATCACTTAAAGATATATAATTTGATGCATCCTTTCCTGTTAAACTTGCAACAATATTTACTTTTTGATCTTTTGAAGCGTTATCAAAGCTTCTTGATTGTGATTTTACAAATGTATCAGCTTGTGCTTGTAATTCACTTCTAAAACTATTTGTTAAATCATTTGCATTCATTTCTGAATATTTCATTCTTGAAGTATCTGTTTCAAATGATATTGCAAATGAACGCTTGTCTTCAGCACCATTAAATGCAGCACTTGAAGAAGAATAGCTTTCTTTTGCAAGTGCATTTGTTCTTGCAACGATTGCTTCATCATCCTTTGCTTTAGCAACAGCTCTTCTTAATTTTAAATATTCTTCATCACCTTCATGTAATAACTCATCTTGTGCAAGTCCACCAGCATTTTTCTTAAGTAAGTTTTCAAGTCCGTCATCATTTTCTAATCCCTTACCATATTTTCTTCCGTTTACTTTTGGACCATCAGTAAGTTTTTTCATATATGCTTCATAATTATTAGCTTCAAGATTACTTACAGCAGCACTTTTAGCACTATTAACATCTCCAACTTTTAATCTTAATTTTTCTATTAATTTTTCTTGTTCTTTATCTTCTTCATAACCATATTTCTTTAATGCATCACCATAAGAACCATATGCAGAAGATACTGTGCCCGCAAGACCGCCCATACCGCCTTTTTTACCAGCACCATAACCTTTTTTCATACCACTATATGCTCCAGATAATCCTGCTTTTAATGCACTCTTACCAACTCTTTTAGCTACAACAGCATTAGATATTCCACCAGCAGCAGCACCAATGCCCGCACTCATTATTCCACCTAACATATGTTTAGCAGATGCAGCATCACTTTCTTTAGACATACTAGTGCCAAAGATACCATCTATAAATTTAGGAGCATTTTTAATAAATGCAATAATTGCAAGTATATAGAATAAATTTAACCAAGAAACGTCACTAAATTCTATACCTCTTAATAAAACAGAAACAAATGAAAATACAAATATTCTTATAAATAGTGACAAATATGTTTTAACACATTCACCCATCCATTTATTAAATATGCCCTTCTTTGCAGAACCTGGATCTATATATGATATTATTGCAATTGGTGACATTAACTCTAAAACAAAGAATTTTATTGCCCTATAAGCAATATCAATCATCATCTTAAAGAATGTCCATGCTATATAAATACCAATAATTGTTGGAAATATAACTGTATAAGATAAAGTATAATATGAACCACTTGTACCAAAAGATAATATACCTCTTGAACCGGTTACATCATTTAAACTATCCCATAGTGAACCAAAATTCCAAGATTCAGAACCACTTTTAAAAACATTATTATAAGCATTGATTGCATCTCCTGTAGCAGATGAATCAGAGGGCCTTAAGAATACACTCCAAACTGACAATGCAAGTTCATTTCCTAAACTATAATCTTCATCGTATGTAGTGCCCGTTACTACTCTTTCAATAAGTTTTTCTTCAACAATCTTTGATTGAATTTGTGAAGCATATTTAAATATATATGGCACAACAACAATAAGGACTAAACAAATCATTATATTAGTGACTATCTTTTTTAATCCTTTTTCCTTATCATCTATTAAAGATGGATCTACAATCATTGTAATAAGTGAAAAAGCAACTCTAAAAAACATAAATACTGCTAAAAATGAATAAATTGAATTAGTAATTGTTTCAAAAACATTGCTCATAGTACTTTTATCAATTAATGCTGATATATCATATAATGAAAATATCATATTATATATTGCTGGAATTAAAGCATATACAAGTGCATCAATACTAAAGAAAAGTAATCTAAGCATGTCTGAAAGCATATTAACTCCAGCACCAGTTGCTAAAGCTCCACTTACTTGATCTAAAATCATACTAACACTCCCTTTGATGAAAACTTCATAATATACAAACATATTTTACCACAAAACACAATTTAAATAAATAGCAAAAGAAAAAAAATGCAAATAATGCATTTTTTCTATTAAACTGGATTAATAGGATCAATTGTTGGATTTTTTGATGCAGCAGACCAACATGTTTTCCACTCATCTCCACCAACCCAACCTGTAACAACTGATACGATTAAAACAAGTAGGAATACTGCAACTGCAGCAACAACTCTTTTAATTAATAATCCTGTAGCGCTTTTGATTTCTTTTTCATCACCAGCCATAACAGCTTTACCTAAATCAATTGTTCCAAATATTAATAATCCAATAGGAATAGCAATTTGTAAAATTAATAAAATTTTCTTTGCAATACCAATTATTGTTAATAAATCTTGGTTAGAACACATAATACTCCTCCTTCAATATATCTAAATTGTAATACATATGAAATAATTTGTCAACTCTTTGACCTAAAAATGCCTAATAAACCATCATTTGAATTATTACTTGGTTTTTGCATTAAGAACCCTAATCTAACTAAAAAATTATCAATAGCAATACTAGGCATACGATCATTAAGTGGTGGAATACTATAAAATGTTTTTAAACCAGCTTCCATCTCAAACTCACTTATATCTTTTGGAGTAAGAAGGCATTTATTTAAAACAACTTTTCTCCCAACAACTTTTTTTAACACATCTCTATTTCTAGCAACTAATTTATTTACTTTAATTGTAGATGGCTCTAATAAATATATTACATCATTACATGCATGTTCTTGATTAGAATTATTTAAATCAATTAAAACAATATCTACATTATTATTAATTTTTAATAATTCCTTTCCAAACTCATTACTTGTACAAGAAATCATATCTTTATCATTATAATAAACAAAATCAGTTTTATCTATCTCAATAGCAACAACTTTATAATTCCTTTGTAAATGTTTTTTTAGCATAAATATAAAAGATGTACTTCCTGCATGTTCAGTTAAATTCTTAACTCCAAGCACTCTCATATTCATATTTTCAGCTCTTATCATATCAGATTGATTCTCATCAAAATTTTGAAGTGACGCTACATCTTTATATGTATTTACATGACCTAATAGATAAATTACTCCATCTATATTTTTTGTAAAATTATATATTCCCATAGAAATTAATCCAGAAATATACTCATTTGAAGATGTAGTAGAAGAACCATCTAATAAAATAATAAGTTTACTAGTATCCAAATTTATAGATAAATTTTGAATATTCTTTAAATCAGTATAATCTTTTATCGCAGTGATATCTAATATCATCTTCTCATAAAAGAAATTTTCAAACATAGAAATAATTTCATCTGTTGAAAATTGTCCTTTTATTTTTTTTATTACATCGATATTTAAAGATGATAGCATGTCATCAGCAGAATTTGAAATAATTACATTCATATTTAATCCTCCTTAAAATCATATATAACTCTGGTTTCGCCAGAAACTGGAAAATTAGTTATTTCTCCTATTATAGGAAAATCAAAAGAAACATAAGTAGTAACTTTATAATATTTACCCTTACCAGTTTCAGAACTTATTTCGCGAATACAATATCCTTTACCATTACAAGAATCATCAATTGACATAGTGCCAACACCTCTATAGTATCCAACACTATCAATGTATGAATCAATTGCTTCACGAGCATTGTCTAATCCCTCATATGCCTCAATCAAATTAATTATCTGGTTTTTTACTCTAAAAGTAATTGAATAGTTTATTGCAACTGCTAAAAAGCATACATATATTACAATAAATATCATAACTAACTTTAAAAGTATCGCACCACCCATCGCTTCTCTCATGCCATCACCTTCTTATTATTAAAATAATTCTGTTTCAACGTATTCTGTAAAATTATAAGTCATATCTAAATCAGAATCACTAGCACCTTGATCATCCCAAGTACTAGTTAGCTTTTCTTTAATAGATGGCCACATAAAACCTGTAAATAATGCAAGTAATAGACCTAAAGCTATAACTGTTATAAGTGTTAAGTTTAACTCTCCTGTTGCAGCTTTCATATACACATACCTCCTTTACAATAATAATTATATATCATCAATATTAACATATCAATAATATTTTACAAAATTTTACTAAAATTGTTGTAACATGGCAAATAATAATAGAATCATTACTCCACCACCAACAACTCCAAGCATAATCATGGTTTTGTTTTCCATTTTTTGAAGTCTTTCTTTATATCTTGTTTCTCTTGCTTTATTTTGTAAACTAGATACACTTTTTGAAAACATAACTAATTGCTCATGTTTATTTTCTTGAGCGCCTAATCCAAGTCTATAAAGAAGTCTCATCATTCTCATAGAATCATTTACTGGGTACTCTCTAGCAAAATCCATATATGGTTCAACTGTTGAGTCACCATCATTAATTCTATCTACTAATTTTCTTAACCCACTTTTAAATATATCTGGTGCAGTATCAATACTTTTTGCAAGAGCAACTGGTATTGTATAATGTTGCGCTAAAACCTCTAAATTCTTTAAAAAATATGGTAATTGTAAATTAATTTCATGTAAATGACTTTTATAATAGTTTTTTAGTGAAGTATACCCTGACTTAAATATAAAATATCCAACCACAAATGCAGCTAAAACATTTATAAATGATAAATCTGTTATAAATAAGAATAAAAGTACAACTACTACTACAAATGCATTCTTTACTCTCTTATCAAATAAAACATCCGGGTCAGCTTCATCGCCATATTTACTTCTTACTAAAAAATCGTAATCACTTTCTTTAAATCTTCTTAACCAGTTTCCATTATCTTGTATAAATTTATTTGTATCTACAATATTATTTCTCTGCAATATATATATTAATATTACACCTATTAATAGTATTTCCATTATTCAGCCCCCACATTCTCATTATAATATTTTTCTCCACTTAATAAGAAATATGTATTAATAATTAATATAAAATGCAATAAAAACTGAATTAATATATCATCTAATAATTTTAAATATGAATCATTTCCTATCAAATATTGTATAAGCATTACTAATAAATATAAAAGAATTCCATATTGAATAAATGATTTGTGGAATGTTTGTCTATCCATTCTATCTTTGTATACACCCTCAACTAATGCGTCAATATCAGTTAACATTGCATCTAATGTATCTTGAGCATCAAGTGCCCCTTCTAAAGTCATTTGTAAAAATAATTGATGCATATTTCTTACAATATGATAATCATATTTACTATTCATATATTCAACTGATTCATTTATTGAACCATTTTCATATGATAAATCTATCATGTGTTTAACATCACTTAATACAGGATCTTCAAGTACACCTGAAGAATAAACTCCCTCTAATGATTTAACAAATGATTTTGTAACTGCAAATTCCATAATTGTATTAGTAGTATATACTTGTACTTGTTCAAATATAAACTCACTATATATTCTTTTACATCTTAAATATGCTAAATAAGGAACAGCAAACACTGCAGCAATAGCATATATTATACTTACAATAACACTATAGAAATACAAATAAGATACAATGAAGGCACCACCGGCAAACATAATTACTTGAATTGTGTATTGCTTAGGTGTATATTCCATACCTAATTCTTTAACCTTTTCTCTAATATTTTTAAAAGAATATGGCGCAAATTTATCATATACATCTTCTACTTTATTTGCAACAAATTTATATGTAATCGCACCAGTATTCATTCTATATAATACAATAAATACTGCAATTATAATAACTAATAAAAATTCCATATATTACACCTCATTTCTATAAATCTAATACTTCATCATTTACATTATTAGTAATAGAAATATCATTACTTGTCTCACTCTCATTAGAGTCAACTTTCGGAACAATCTCATCTTCCTTAATAATAACACCTTGAGCATCTAAATAATCTATTAAATACTTAGATGGATTATTCATATATATTTGGCCAGTTGGAGTCTTTCTAAATATTACATTGCTTCTTGCAACATTTTCTTTATCCACATAAAATTCACATACTTCAGCAACCTCACGAACAAAAGCTTTGGTATTCTTATCCTGATAACCCCTTATATGTACACCTATTTGTACATATCTATGTATAGATTTAAGAAATTGATCAATATCAATATTTGTTTCAAGTAAACTATACATACGGCTAGGAATAGCTTCTGCTTTGTCAGCGTGTATTGTTGATAAAATATAGTGTCCAGATGAAATAGAGTTTCTAACTGCCATAACAGCTTCTGCACTACGAACTTCTGATAATAATATCCATTTTGGATTTTGTCTCATGCATGTTACTAATACATCTGAATAAGATGCAATATTATTAGTTTTCATAGCAACAATATCTCTTCCAGGAAATATTCTATCTAAGTGAAGTTCTAGAGTATCCTCAATAGTAATTAGCTTCTCATTCTCTTTTGTATGTGCTGCTAAATACTTTAAAAACTCTGTTTTACCACTACCAGTTTCACCGCTTATTATTATGTTACAATGTCCTTCAACACATTTTAGCAAAAAATCATGTATATTTTCTGTTATATATTTATCCTCTAATATTTTTTCTTTTTTTAACCTTATCATAGCAGGTGTTTTTCTCATTAATAATGCTATACCATTTTTAGCAATTGAATCATGAACAAAATTAAGTCTTAATTCAGCACTTTCAGCATCAAGAAATGGTGTTGCCATATTAAATGTTTTACCCATCATATTAGCACACTGAAATGCAAGTTTTTCAATTACAGCATTAGTAACATCTTGCACTTCAGGCTTATATATACCTCTAGATAATGTTTTAAGCCACAACTGCCCATTATTACTATAAGAAACGTCAGTTACATCATCATCATCTAAATATTTTTTTAAAGGGCCAAAGTCAACATTATTAAACATTGTATCCATATTTTACCCCTTTCATTCTTTATTATTGTTCTTCGCTTGGATCTTGAACTGGTGGAATATAATCATCATCAATTAAACCACTCTTTGATTCAATATAATCTTTTAAAGCAGTACTAGCTAATTTAAGTGTTCCTGGTTCAGCCTTATAAGACTCAGTTGTTGGTACAGGAATAAGTTCTGTAGCAACACCCTTAACATTTGATAACTCAACTGCTTTTCTTAATAAAATATGCATATCTGCTGGTACAGCAAATATTATTGTTGCTGGTGTTCTTTCTTCATCACTATTTTCAAACACATGTCTACCACTTTTATCTTTTACAGCTAAAACCTTTATATTTTCAATTAACTTACCTACAATTGGATTACCATTATTATCTAATGCTTTAAGATAAATATCTATATAGTTATTTGGAAAAATTGAATTACCATATGTAGTACTTGTATTAACTGACAAGTTAAATGCTACATAACCATCAGGAATATTTATTAATGCAGAATCTGGTAATTCACTAGATGTTACAACAGTTGTTGTATAAAATAAACTTCCCTTTGGAATCAAAGTATTATAATTTGACCATTTTCCAACAATATTTTGAATATTCTTAATTGTATCAGAATTTACCATACTAGGTAAAACCTCTACATAATCAATCATATCCTCAGTTATTTTTGTTCTTGGTTGAATTGTTACCTTCGCATAAGGTACTTTAACTGGAGTTATTGCTTGATTAACCCTCCAATTATACCCAAAATATAGAATAGCTAATATTAAAGCTGTTCCAATAAATGTTACAGTGTTCTTATTCTGTAAAAACTTTTTCAATTTAAATGAAAAATTACCCATTTTTATCTCTCCTTTACTATTATATTACATTTAATATTATACCACAAATTTTATTGTAGTAAATATTTTTTTCTATTTTTATTTTCATAATCAATGTAAACTATTATTATTTAAATAAATTTATATTATTATACAATACACAAAAAATACTTTTGCCCTATTTTTACATGGCACTTCTGAGCTTTTGCTATAAAAATAAAAATACTTTCATTTATGGCTCTATAATTTTCTATTAAAATTTTACATAAAAATCTTAGTACTTGTAATTACATTTACTGTTTGTAACAAAATATATAAAATTAAAGTTTAAAGCGCACTAAAAAACAATTGTTGACACTTTTTTTAATAATACTTCCATAGGAATACTTAATGCGTTTAAAATTACCTTTCAATTGTAAAATCACTTCTTCGATTTGGAGCTTCTATCCGCCCTATATTTACATGGAAATAACCATTTCTATCTGCAAGTTCTCATTATGTAATACAAATGCGATTCGTTGTTTATAACTTTTAACATTTACATTTGTAATAAGGGGTTCACATAAGCAACCCCACAAATCATTTCAACCTTTCTTTTTAATTATTCATTTATTATAAGTTCTTTAGTTACCATTGTCATACTTAATCATTTTTCTTTCTTAAATAACAAAAAAACGAACTATTTCTAGTTCGAATAAAATTCAAATGGAGCGAATCACATGCAAGTTACGAACTATGTTCTCTTTCTGTATATAATTATATATAATTTTTTAATAAAATTCAATGGTAGTATGGAAAAAATTGCTTTAATAAAGTATAATTTTATTAGAAAGAAATTTTATAATAATTGTAATAAAAAACTATAGAAAAAATGACAAGTAAATTATTAAAAATTGAAATACAAGGAGGTTTTGGAAGTGGCAGAATTAACAGTTTTAGATCAAAAAATATCTTATTTTAAAATAAAAGATGAAGATTATATTTCAATTACTGATATGCTTAAATCTAAAGATGGAGATTTCTTTGTATCTGATTGGTTAAGAAATAGAAACACAATTGAATTTTTGGGTATTTGGGAAGAAATTCATAATCCTAATTTTAATTATGGCGAATTCGCCATAATTAAAAGCAGGGCAGGATTAAATAGTTATAAAATCAGTGTTAAGGAATGGGTAGAAAAAACAAATGCAATTGGTATAATGTCAAAAGCAGGAAGATATGGCGGAACTTACGCACATAAAGATATTGCATTTGAATTTGGAATGTGGATTAGTCCAAAGTTTAAATTATTACTTATTAAAGAATTTGAAAGATTAAAAGCAGAAGAACAAAAACAATTAGGATGGAATGCAAAACGTGAACTCTCTAAAATAAATTATAGAATACATACTGATGCAATAAAACAAAATTTAATACCTACTGAATTAACTAAAGAACAAATAAATTATATATATGCAGAAGAGGCTGATGTATTAAATATGGCTTTGTTTGGTATGACTGCAAAAGAATTGAGAAATAAAAACAAAGATTTAAATGGTAATATAAGAGATTATGCAACTATAAATGAACTTATTTGTTTAGCAAATTTAGAAAATCTTAATTCTGTATTTATAAATGATGGTTTAAAACAATCAGAAAGACTTGAAAGGCTAAATAAAATTGCAATATCACAAATGCAAATACTTAATGA
>CAZKUP010000015.1:0-18448 GCA_964555985.1 uncultured Clostridium sp.
CTTTTTTAAATAGTTTAGGCAGTGGATATACTTATGTTGGACATGAATACAAAATAAAACTAGGTAATAAATATAATTACATAGATTTATTACTATTTAATTATGAATATAATGCTTTTGTAGTAATAGAACTAAAAACAACTGAATTTAAAAAAGAACATATAGGTCAAATACAAGTATATATGAATTATATAGATAGTAATATAAAGAAATATAATCAAAATAGCACAATAGGAATAATAATATGTAAAGAAGTTGATGGGTATGTAATAAAGTATTGTAGTAATAAAAGTATATTTACTAAAGAATATGTAATAAGAGAGGTGGCATTATGAATTATTATGAACAAATAAAAAATATAATAATAGACACTGAAACATTTGATAAAGTAAAAGATTATTCTAAAAATAGAAATAGAGTAAATTCTTATTATGAAATAGGAAAACTATTAAGTGAAGCAGGAAGTGTATATGGAAAAAATATTGTAGGAAAATATGCAGAAATGTTAGTAAATGATGTTGGGAGTAAGTATAATGAGAGAACTTTAAGAAGAATAAGACAATTTTATAGAACATATGTTAATATAAAATGGTCGACATTGTCGACCAAATTGACTTGGAGTCATTATATTGTTGTTAGTATTTATACAAGTTAATTTAAAAAAATGATAATTATAAGAAATTTGAAATAAATTAGATTTAAAAAGATTAATTATGTTGATTTTATATTGTAAAATAATTATAAAAAAAATTAAACATAAGTATAGATATTACTTATGTTTTTTGCTATAATTAATATTGTATTAGGAGTTTGATATATATGACTTATGAATTATTTGCAAAAATCGTATTAATGGTAGTTATTCCTTTTGTTTTTGTGGCATTAATAATACCATTTATAAAAAAAATAGCAATACAAGTTGGTGCAGTAGATATTCCAAGAGGAAGGCATATACATAAAGTGGCAACACCTAAATTTGGTGGAATTGCTATATTTTTAGGTTTTTTACTTGGCTATATGTTATTTGGTGAACCAAGTTCTCAAATGAATTCAATTCTAATAGGAAGTTTTGTAATACTTATGACAGGTATTATTGATGATATAGTAGAATTAAAACCATCAGTTAAATTTTTAGGTCAAACCATAGCAGCCCTAATAATTGCATTATATGGTCAAATATTATTAAAAGATGTATCAGCATTTGGATTATATATTGAATTTGGTATATTTACATATCCAATTACAGTATTCTTTATATTAGGTTGTATAAATTGCATGAATTTAATAGATGGATTAGATGGATTATCAGGAGGAATTAGTTCAATATACTTTCTTACTATTGGAATAATTGCTACTATGCAAAATAAACATGGATTAGATTTTGTGCTTACATTTGTAATGCTTGGATCTACATTAGGATTCTTATTACATAATTTCCATCCAGCTAAAATATTTGCAGGAGATTCAGGAAGTAATTTTCTAGGATTTATAATAGCAGTAATAGCACTTTTAGGATTCAAAAATGTTACTATGACATCCCTTATAGTACCACTATTATTAATAGCAATACCAATACTAGATACAATATTTGCAATAATAAGAAGAACATTAAAAAAAGAATCAATTGCAATAGGAGATAAATTTCATATACATCATCAATTACTAAATAGAAACCTTTCAGTAAAACAAACAGTACTTATTATATATGGAGTAGACATACTATTTGCTATAGCATCAATAATATATGTCCTAAAAGATAGATATTTAGGTTATATCGTATATGGAATATTAGTAGCAATAGTAGTAGTATTTGTACTTAATACAAATGTAATATATGAATTTAGACATGATGAAAAGGGGGAAGTAAAGTGAAGGTTATAACAGTTACTTTTCATTATTCGATTAATTATGGGGCCGTTTTACAATGCTATGCTTTACAAAAAAAAATTATGGGTATGGGGTACGAAACAGCGGTTTTGAATTATACAATTAATGAGTTATATAGAGAACAACATATTTTTAATATTACGCTTAGTAAAAATATTATAAAAAAAATGTTGTCGTTTATAAAACAAGGACTAAGATATTTAATTCATTATAGTAAAAATTTAAATCAAATTCAAAGGGAAAGAAAGTTTAAAATTTTTTTGAAAAAAAATATTAAATTAACTCACAAATTTAGGAATAGTAAAGAAGCAAATGATTATATAAACAAAATACCTGCAGTGATTATTGGAAGTGACCAAGTGTGGAATCCAAGAATTACACGCGGATATGATGATATATATTATTTAAAATCATATTTAGGAAAAAAAATTTCATATGCAGCAAGTATAGGTGAAGAACAAGAAGATTCACACATAACAAATGAATATTTTAATTTAATTTCACAATTTGAACATATTTCGGTTAGAGAAGATAGTGGGAAATTGTTCTTGAAAAAAAAGATGGATAATTACATTGAAGTGAATATTGACCCTGTTTTTTTGTTAAAGAAGGATGACTATTTAAGAATCGCAAAAAACATAAAAGAAAAAGATTATGTTTTGGTTTATTCAGTTGAAGAAAACAATGACTTTTTAGAAATTGTTAATAGAATGTCAGATAAATTAAATGTTGAATTTATAGCATTAAACAAGGACTCTCGATATAATAAATCTATAAAATATTTTAATGCAGGAGTTGATGAATTTTTAGGGTTAATTAAAAATGCGAAATTCATTTTGACAAATTCATTCCATGGAGTTGCATTTTCACTAATATTTGAAAAAGAGTTTTGGGTATATCCACATTCTAAACGACCTGAGAGAGTTGCTAATCTGCTTGCTAAATTAGAAATATCAAATAGAATTATTGAAAAAAATTTTAACACGAAAAATATGATAAACAATTTAGATTATAGTAAGATTAATGGCAAAATTGAACAAGAGATAAAAAAATCGGAAGAATATTTAAAAAGAACGTTAGGAGAATAGAATATGAATACAAAAGAAGTTAAAGTCGGTCTAATTTTACAATATGTCTCTATATTTATAACTGCCTGTTATTCAGTACTTTTAACCCCATTTATCATTGATACAATTGGTCAGTCTGAATATGGACTATATAGTCTAATTGGAACATTAATTGGATATTTGAGTCTTTTTGAATTTGGTATGGGTGCAACAATTGTAAGATATGTTGCTAAATACAAAAAAGAAGATAATGAAGAAAAATTACAAAATTTTTTAGGCCATGCTTTTTTATGCTTGATGGTCATAGCATTTATTGCATTATTTGTTGGGTTAATTTTGTCTTTTAATTTAAAAATGATTTTCCCAAATTTTACTAATAATGAATTAAAAACTGCAAAAGTATTATCATTATTCTTCACTATAAATTGTTTTATTACATTATTAACCACAATTTATAACTCTATAATAACAGGATATGAAAGATATGTTTTTGTAAGAACAGTCACATTAATTTTAAATATATTAAAATTGATTTGTATATTATTATTTCTTAGGAAAATACCAAATGCTGTGTTTTTAACAGCAATTATATGTTTCATAGGTGTATTCTATAATATAGCAAACATATTTTATTGTAAATTGGTTTTGAAACAAAAAATATTAATACAAAAATTTGAACCAAATGTTTTTAAAATGATTTTCTCTTTTACTTTCTTCTTGTTTTTACAAATGGTAACACAACAATTATATTGGAAAATTGATGAATTTTTAATAGGAGTATATTTAACAACAGAATTGGTTGCAGTATACTCAATTGCCTCATTGTTAAATAATTTTATAAATCAATTAACTAATACTATAATGCAGTTTACATTAGCGAGGGCGACTAAAATTGTTATAGAAGATTCTACAGCAGATACATCAACATTATTTGTTGCAAAAACAGGTAGAATAGTTGCAATTCCATATTTATCAATTCTCATTGGTCTAATTTTTTTAGGAAAGCAATTTATAATTGTATGGGTCGGAAAAGAATTTATGGAAGCATATTATATTATTATAATTATATTGGCTGCTGCTGCAATACCAAGAATAGAAGGAGGAATTGATTCAATTTTAAAAGCCCATAATAAGCATAGATTTTTGGCAATTATGTATTTTGTATCTGGGGCTATAAATGTTTTTGTGTCAATTATTTTTATAAAAAAATATGGTATAATTGGCGCTTGCTATGGTACAGCAATATCATTAATATTAATAAATACTATAGGTGCAAATATTTACGTAAAAAAGAGCATTGGATTTAAAGTAAGGATGTTTTTTGAGGAAACATTTACAAGCCTTATTATTCCGTGTATAATTTTAAGTATATCTGCTTGTCTTATTTCATTTATACCTGGTGTTACATTATTAATGGTTATATTTAAGATTATATTATATGGTATTGTTGATATAGTCGTAATGTATTTACTTGGTTTAAAAGATTATGAAAAGGATATTATAAAAACAACATTAAGAGGTAAATTATGAAAAGCTATTTAAAATTAAAAGATAAAACAAAATGTTATGGTTGCTATGCTTGTTTTGAAATTTGTCCAAAGAAGTGTATAAGTATGTGTAAAGATGTGAAAGGATTTTATTATCCTAAAATTGATAAGTCTAAATGCATAAAGTGTGGAATGTGTGAAAAAGTATGTCCTAAAATAAACAAAAGTAAAATAAATGATTCAAGACAAATGGTACCGTATTGTACATATAGTGATTATAGAAAAACAAGCACTTCTGGTGGGGTTTTCCCTGTCCTAGCACAATATATAATCAAAAATAATGGTGTCGTATTTGGAGTTAAATTTGATGAAAATATGCACGTTATATATGATAAGATAGATGACATAAAAGATATTAAATATATGGTTGGCTCCAAGTATGTTCGTGCAGATGTAACTGGTATATTCGATAAAGTAAAGGAAACAGTGAAAACAGGAAGGCTTGTTTTGTTTGTTGGTACACCATGCCAGGTAAATGGGTTGAAAAATTATTTACTAAAAGATTATGATAATTTGTATTTGTGTGATATCTTTTGCCATGCGACACCATCTCCATATGTTTTTGAAAAATATATAGAATATTTAGAAAAAAAATATAATGATAAAGTAGTAAATATTAATTTTAGAAACAAAGAAAATGGTTGGTTAACACCTAATACTAAAATTGTATTTCAAAATAAAGTAATTGATGTTTTAGGAAAAGATATTGACAATGTTTTTTTAAATTTATTTTATGATGGGATATCTGTAAGAGAATGTTGTTCTGAATGTGATTATATTAATCTAAATAGAGTTGGCGATATTACAATTGCAGATTTTTGGGGAGTAGACAAATTCTATCCAGAGGTTGATTATAAAGATGGAGTGTCATTATTATTATTAAATAATAAAAAGGGCAAACAATTTTATAATTCAATAAAGAAAAATCTTAATTCAAAAAAAATAAAGCGAGATGAAGTTTTAAAATATAATCACAATAAAAGAAAATGTCAAAATGTATTTAGCAACTATTTTTTTAAACAGTTATCTAGAAACGATATTGTAATTGCTTATAGTAGTTTAAAAAAGAAAATGAATAATTACAAAAAACCTTTATTTCATATATATTATAGAACTGTTGGTAAAATTAATCGTTTATTAAAAAAGATGTGTATATATTTTAAATAAATGATATGGAGGCTAAAATGAAGAAAGTATTTATAGCAGCTAATAATATGGTAATTGGTGGTATAGAAAAAAGTTTAATTAATTTTTTAAATTGTATTAATTTAGATGATATTCAATTAACTCTTTTGCTACAAGACAAAAGTGGGGAATTACTAAATAAAATACCTAAAGATATAAATGTTATTGAATATAAACCTTGTTGTGATAAAAGAAAATTAATAAGAAAAATAAAGAATAGATTCAAGTTTATTTCATTTATAATAAAAAATAAAAACAAATATGATGTATCAATTTGTTATGCTTCATATGTATATTTACCATCAATTATTGTAAGAAGCATATGCAAAAATAATTATATGTGGATTCATAGTGATTATATTCAATGTTTGGGTAGTATGGAAGCAAATAAATTTTTTAAATTAATGAAATATAGTAAATTTAAAAATTTGGTATTTGTTTCGAATAATTCCAAAAACAATTATTTAGAACATTTTCAAAGAAAAAATCAAAATTACATTGTATGTCGTAATATGATTGATAAAGATAAAATACTAGAAAATGCAAATGAAAAAATAAAATTTGATTTTTCAAGCAAAACAATTTTTTTAAATGTTAGTAGACATGATGAAATGTCGAAAAATATTTCCTTGATGATAAATGCCTGTGAAAAGTTAAAAATAGATGGGGAAGATTTTAAATTTATACTTGTAGGTGATGGACCTGATACAGATATGTATAAAAAAATGGTTAACAAAAAAGGATTACAAAAAAATGTTATATTTTTAGGCAATAAAGTGAATCCCTATCCATACTATAAGTATGCAGATTGTTTTGTTCTTTCTTCAAAACACGAAGGAGGACCAATTACGATATATGAGTCATTAACATTAGGAACACCTGTAATTTCAACTGATGTAGGTGATGTAAAAGAGTTTATAAATAAGAAAAACGGTTTGATTTTTGAACAAGATAATGTTTATGATTTATATAATGCAATGAAACAAATTATTAATAATAAGGAAAGTTTTAAAGTGAATTTTGATGTTGATAGTTATAATGAAGATATCGTTAGAACGTTTAACGATATAATTTCGAAGGAGTAGAGTATGAAGTTTAGTATTATTGTGCCAGTATATAATGTGGAAAAATATATAAGAAAATGTTTAAAAAGTATAGAAGAACAAACATACGGTAATTATGAAGTTATTATAGTTAATGATGGAAGTCAGGACAAAAGTCAAAAAATTGTTAATGAATTTGCAAGAAAAGATTCAAGATTCAAATCATACATAAAAGTAAATGGAGGATTATCTGATGCAAGAAATTATGGAGTTGTGAAAGCTACTGGTGAATATATTTTATTTTTAGATTCCGATGATTATATTAAGGACGAGTTATTACACAAGTTAAATGAAGTTATAATAAATAATGATGGTATCGATTTAATTAAATATAGTTGTCAAACAGTTGATACAGATGGAACGATTATTCACAAATATATTAGCAAGGAAAATGATGGTAATAAAAAAATAGAATCTATTAGGTCTATTGTTACTGATGAAATGATTGAACCCGCATGGATATATGCGTATAAAAAAGAATTTTTTTTAAAAAATGATTTTAAGTATGCACTTGGAAAATATCATGAGGATTTTGGACTAACTCCATATATAATTTTACTTGCAAATCAGATTATTTCTATTGAATATATAGGATTAAATTATGTTCAGAGAGAAGGCAGTATAATAAATTGTTCTGATAAAGTTAAAAATAGGAAAAAGGCATTTGATTTTTTGGATTTATATATTGATGAAATATCAAAAATTAACAAGTTAAATATTTCAAAGGATGAAAAAGATATTATTAAAATTTTTATGACTGATTCAGTAGTTAGAAAACTTAATTCACTTTCTAATGATATAAAAAAAGACTATAAAAATAAATTAAAAGAAAATAAAATATATAGAAACGTCCCAGGCAATAGTATAAAAAGATTTATAAAGAAAATATGTTTATATGTAAATTGTGATTTGTATTTAACAATTGCTACAAGAAAGAAATAGGATGGGAGTATGAAAAAGATAAGTGTTATAGTTCCAGTATACAATACATCTAAATATTTAAAAAAGTGTTTTGATAGTATACTTTTACAAAAATATAAAAATATCGAACTAATTATAATTAATGATGGTTCTACAGATAATAGTTTAGAAGTAATTAAGGAATATCAAAAAAAAGATAATAGAATAATTGTTATTGATAAAAAAAATAGTGGACAAGCAGATTGCAGAAATATTGGTATAGATGCTTCAACAGGAGATTATTTAATGTTTGTTGATAGTGATGATTATTTAGAAATGAATGCATTGGAAATACTTATAAAATATATAAATGATAAAAATTGTGATATATTATGTTTTGATTATTTTAGTGTAATTGATGACAAAAAGATTCATGAAACATCTATTAATAATTATACAAATGATATTAAGCGTAATTATTATTTGTCTAATCCTAGTCCATGGAATAAAATATTTAAAACAAAAATTTTAAAAGAAAAAGGGTTTAAATTTTTAGTTGGATACATATATGAAGATTTAGCAACAATTCCACTAACTACATTTTATGCTGATAAAATTGATTATATAAATATTCCACTTTATAATTATATTATGAGAAGTGGTTCAACTATGCACCAAAAAAGGTATAATTCTAAGTTAGAAAATATTTATTATGCACTTGATTATTTGTTTGAAAATACAAAAAAAGAAAGTAATAAATATGATAAAGAACTTGAATACATGTTTATTGAACATTTATTGCATGCTTCCACATTAAGATTTTTAAAATATGAAAATACAGATGACTTGATTAAAAAAAATGCTAATATTATTTTAAAAAAATTTCCTAATTGGTATAAAAATATATATTATAAAAAGCAAACAATAAAATACAAAATTATGTGTAGAATGGTTATAAAAAACAAGTTGAATATTTTAAGAAGGATATTTGGTGAAAAATAATGAAGAAAAAAGAAGTTTTATTTGTAATTGATAGTTTAGTTGTGGGAGGTGTTTCCAAAGTTTTAATAAATTTACTTGCCGAAATTGACTACTCAAAATATAAGATAGATTTACTTGTTTTAAATTATCATGGTGATATGATAAGTAACCTTCCTAAAGAAGTAAATATAATAAAAGGGACAAAAAGATTTGATGTAATTGATTATTCTTTTAAGCAATTAATAAAAGAAAGACGTTTCGTTAAAGCAATAAAAAAAATATATTTTTCATTTATTATTAAGACAGGATTAGTAAAATTATTAATTGAAAATGAGAGAAAAAAGATATTACATAAAAGATATGACAACGAAATTTCATATAATGATGGTTTTTGTACTTTGTTTTGTGGGTTTGGTGATTCATTAAATAAAATAAATTGGAATCATGTTGATATATCTGTAGTAAATGCATCTAGAAAATATAAGCAAACAATGATTAAAGCATTAAAATTAATTGATACAAATGTTTCTGTTTCTAAAGAAGCCGCAGTTTCGTTTAAAAAATATTATGATTTAAATAAAGAACCTAAAGTTATTTTAAATGTGATAGATGAGGGTAGGATTATTGAAAAGTCAAAAGAAACAATATCAAATATAATGTTTGATGATGAATATATAAATATTTTATCGGTGGGAAGATTAGATTATCAAAAAGCATATGATAGATATATAGGTATACATAAAAAATTAATTGATGATGGGTTCAAATTTAGAGTATATATAATTGGTGACGGTTGTCAAAGAGATTTATTGCAAAATAAAATAAAAGAATATAATATTGAAGACAGTTTAATTTTATTAGGCAAAAAACAGAACCCATATCCATATTTTTTAAATGTTGATTTTTCTTTGTTGGTATCAAGATATGAAGGTATGCCAACAGTAGTATCAGAATCGCTTGTTTTAGGATGCCCAGTTGTATCGACGAATGTTGCTGGAATAGATTATTTACTTGACAATGGTAAATATGGTATAATAATAAAAAATAATGAAGATGGAATATATAACGGTTTGAAAAATGTATTATTAAAAAAAGATTTACTTAATACATATAAAAAAAATTTAGTTAAATATAGTAGTAAAAATGAGGATAAACTTGCTAAATTTTATATGCTATTAAATTGAATTGTTATACAAGAAATATTTTGTGTTTGTGAGGTATATATTATGAGTAGAATAAACAAAATTTTGGATAATAATAAAGAAAATATGAAAAAATTGTTTTTATTGTTTTTGTGTTTTCAACCAGTACTAGATTTGGATGTTTTATATAGCGAGAAGGTTATTAATATGTTTTCTTTTTCCCCATCTACTATTATTCGGTTGTCAATAATTTTTCTTGTGTTTGTTTTTTTGTTTTTTTTAAATAAAAAAACAAAAATAAACAAAAATATTATTATTTATTTATTATTAGTATTTGTATATTGTATTTTACATTGCATTAATTCAAATTATTTGTTTGGTGCAAATACGACAGGTACATTTACATTTAATATTATTACTGAAATTTTTTATTTAATACGTATGTGTATGCCAATTATTATAATTTATATTGTTTATAATTTAAATTATTCGTGTAATGATATAAAAAAAATTTTTAAATTTGTTATTTTTTTCTTTTCAATAGTAATAATATTATCAAGTATTTTTAAATTTGGTATAGCATCATATGGTGAACAAAAGGTAACAAGCAGCATTTTTGACATTATTTTTGATAAAAATGTAAATCCATATTCATTTGCTTCTAGAGGATTATTTGAGGGTGCAAATAGACTTGGAATTTTTTTAGCCTCTCTTTTACCAATAAACATTTATTACTATATAAAGGATGGAAAAATAAAAGAATTTTTCTTACTTATAGTGCATATAGTTTCTATGATAATTGTAGGGACGAGAGTAGGAACATATTGTTGGATATTTGTTGTAATAATGTGTTTAATATTGCATTTTATATCTTTCTTTTTAAAGAAAAGTTCTTTAAAATTTAATAAAGTATTAAGCTTAATATTAGTTTTTATAGTTGGAATTTTTTTTGTAGCAGTTTCGCCTATGAGAGAAAGAAAGCTGGATTCTTTTTATAAAAATAATTCTAATACAATTATAAATAGTGACTTAAATTCAGGCTCAAATTCAAGTTCAAATGTAAATACTAGTGGCAATGTAAATTCTAATAATGCTTTAGATAGTGGTAATACAAATATTAATGAAAATAAAAATCATATTTTTATAAAAGAAAATTATAGTAAGTATTATATTCAAAGGGAGTATATAGAGGATATTTATAGTTATAAATATGATGATGAATTTTGGCTGGATGTTATGAAATTGCCATTTGATAAGAGAAGTAATGGTAGAAAGGTACAAAAATTAATATTTGATAGAGTTTTGGAATTGAATGATAATTCTTTGGATTTTTTTTGGGGTATGGGATATTCTAGATTTGTTAATGCAAATTTATATTTAGAAAGAGATGTAATTGTTCATTTTTATACATTAGGAATTGTGGGAACAGTATTATTAATAATAATTCCGTATTTTTATCCATTAGTAAAGTATTGTTTTTGTTTATTAAAAGATTTGAAGAAAAGATTTGATTTAGAAACTATTATTTATTGTAGTTCTGTGTGCTTGTTTATTACACTTGGTATTTTGAGCGGGCATGTTTTGTGTGAAATGATAACATATATTTTCATATCATTTCTATGTGGTATAATATTAAGAAAATTGCAAAAAAATAATAATTAAGAGGAGTGTTCTTATGATTAAAGTTAGTGTTGTTGTACCAGTATATAATGTAGAAAAATATTTAGATAAGTGTTTGTCTAGTTTAGTTAGTCAAACATTAAAAGATATTGAAATAATAGTTGTAAATGATGGTACAAAAGATAATTCTCAAAAAATTATAGATAAATACAAGAATAATTATCCTAAAATAATTAAATCATATATAAAAGAAAATGGAGGGTTATCTGATGCCAGAAATTTTGGGATGAAGTATGCAAAAGGAGATTATGTAGCATTCGTTGATAGTGACGATTATGTGGATGTAAATATGTATGAGGAAATGTATAAAAAAGCAATAGAGAGTAATTATGATATTGTTGTATGTGATTTAAATTATGTTTATGATAGCAAAATAAAATTTCATTCTTGTAATATTAAAAACGATTTATTATCGAAGCAAGAAATAAAAGATAATATGATAGAAATGTATCCGACCGCATGGAATAAAATATACAAGAGGTCTTTTGTGGAAAATTTTTCTTTTAAAAAAAATATTTGGTATGAGGATGTAGAATTTATGTATAAGATTATACCATTTGTAAATTCTATGGGTGTTGTAAGAAAACCTTTTTATCAATATGTACAAAGAGAAGGAGCAATTAGTAGTACTTTTAATAAAAAAATATTAGATCATATGGAGAATTTTAATGGATTAATAAAATATTACAAAGATAAAAAAATATTTAATGAGTATTATTGTGAATTAGAGTACTTGTATGTTAAATATTTATATGCTACTATGTTAAAAGGATTGGCTAAAATGCATAATAAGAAATTATTTTTTAATGAGTATAAAGTGATAAAGAAAAACATATTATTATATTTTCCAAATTATAAAAGTAATAGATATTTAAATAAGTTTACTATTAAAAATATATATTTAAAATATATGAATAAATTCTTTTTAAATATTGTTTGGATTTTATATAACTGATAGCATTTAGGAGAATTATATGAAAGAAAAATTAAATAAAATTTACAATAAGAGTTGTAGTGATTATTTTAAATTATTAAAAAATAATTTAAAAAATAATAAAAAAACATTTATTATAACAGCAAATCCAGAGATAATAATGTATTCTGAAAAGGATAAAGTGGTAGATGATATGTTTATAGATAAATGTGCATCTATTGTTCCTGATGGTATTGCTGTTGTTAAGGCATCAAGAATGGTTGGAAATAATGTTTTAGAAAGAATTACTGGTGTAGATATTTCTGAGAAATTATTTGAATATTGTGATGAATTAAATAAAAGTTTATATTTATTTGGTGCTAAAGAGGAGGTTATTAAATCTTTAGTTAATGTTATTAATGAAAAATATTCTAATATAAAGTTATTAGGTGCTACTGATGGTTATGTTGAAAATAAAGATAAAGTAATGAATGAGATTATTAAATTAAAACCTGATGTTGTTATGGTAGCATTAGGTGTTCCGTATCAGGAAAAATTAATTTTTAAGTATTTAGATAAGTTTGATAAGGGTATTTTTATTGGTGTTGGTGGTACTTTTGATGTATTAAGTGGTACAAAGAAAAGAGCACCTAAAATATTTATTAAGTTAAATTTGGAATGGTTATATAGAATAGTAAGTGAACCTAATAGATTAAAAAGATTTTGGAATAATAATGTTAAGTTTATACTTAAGGTAAGAAAATTAAAGAGGTAAACAATGAATAAAATTAAAGTAATGAGTGTATTTGGTACTAGACCTGAAGCTATTAAAATGGCTCCATTAGTAAAGGAATTAGAAAAAAGAAGTGAAATAGAAAGTATTGTATGTGTAACTGCACAACATAGGGAAATGCTTGATCAAGTATTAGAAACATTTAATATTGTTCCTAATTATGATTTAAATATTATGAAACAGGGTCAATCATTAAGTGAAATAACTTCAAGAGCATTGCTTGGACTTGAAGATGTTATTAAGGAATGTAAACCTAATATTATTTTAGTACATGGTGATACTTCTACTACTTTTGCAGGTGCTTTAGCAGCATTTTATAATCAAGTTGATATTGGTCATGTTGAAGCAGGTCTTAGAACTAATGATAAGTATAGTCCATTTCCAGAAGAAATGAATAGACAAATGGTTGATTGTATGACAGATATGTTTTTTGCACCTACAGAGATAAGTAAATCTAATTTATTAAAGGAAAATATTAGTGAAAATAAAATATATGTAACTGGAAATACTGCAATTGATGCGATGAGTACTACTGTAAGAAATGATTATAGTCATAGTGAATTAGATTGGATTAAAGAAAATGAAAGAATGATTCTTTTAACTGCACATAGAAGGGAAAACTTAGGTGAACCTATGAGGAATATTTTTAAAGCAGTTAAAAGAATTGTAGATGAGTTTGATGATGTAAAAGTAATTTATCCAATTCATAAAAATCCACTAGTAAGAGAAATTGCTAATGAGGTATTTGGTAAAACAGATAAAGTTAAATTAATTGAACCACTAGAAGTATTTGATTTTCATAATTTTCAAAATAAAAGTTATATTATATTAACTGATTCTGGTGGAATACAAGAAGAAGCTCCTAGTTTAGGTAAACCTGTACTTGTATTAAGAGATACAACTGAAAGACCAGAAGGAATAAATGCAGGTACATTAAAATTAGTTGGTACTAATGAAGAAGTAATTTATGAAGAAACAAAAAAATTATTAATAAATAAAGATGAATACGAAAAAATGAGTAGGGCATCTAATCCATATGGTGATGGTTTTGCAAGTAAAAGAATAGTAGATGCTATTATAGAAAGATATAGGTAAGTGTTAAGTATTGATTAAGAATGTTAAAGAAATTATAGGAATAGTGTATTTACAGAATGAAGATGTGTAATTAAATCACTTTTAAACCAGGGAGAGTTTTAATTAGATAAAAAATATAAATATTTGGGTTGTTAAATAAATAGGTTTATTTACTTATATGAAATTAAGGAAAATATTGAATTTCTAAATATAAAGAGTAATAGTGATATTACTTTTTTATTTATTATTATAATTGGTAAAAATTGGTTATATGTTTTCTTTTAAAAAAGTGTAAAAAAAGGTAATAATTAGAATTTTTGTAGATATTGTAATTTGTGGGTGCTATAATAAATTTAAAAAATTTATAGGTGGGGAGTAGTATGTTGTTAAATAAAAGTGATTATGTAAAATCTCATTTAAATGTTGATGATGATTTTAAAATTGAAAATGAAAATGTTGTATATCTTGGACCTAATGGGATAGGTAAGACAACAACTTATGGTATTTTAAAGAAAAAATATTCGTTATATGGGTTTTTTAGTTATGAGGATAATAGGGATAAAGTTATTAAGGAGAAGAAGAAAATTAAAATTGCAATAAGAACAGTTGAAATTGATGATTTAAAATCTAAAAAGAGGGATATATTAAATGAACTTAATATTAAAGAAAATGGGTTTAAAAAATATAATATTTCTAGTTCTCAAAAAGCTTCTGAATATTCTGAATTGTGTAAGAAATTATATAATGATGAGGAAGGTGCTGTTATTAATTATAGTGATGAAAAGAATTATGTTTTTAGTGCGATAGATAATTCTATTGATAGTGAGTTTTTTATTCAAAATATTGGTGATATTAATAATTTATGTATTGCTGAAGATGAAATTAATAATATAAGGAATAAATATGTTTATGACGCACTTGAATTACTTGAAAATGCTGTTGATGATGATGATACAATGTGTCCTGTTTGTGGAGCAGTTCACGATAAGAATATTATAAAAATATATAATGCTAAGAAGATGGAGTATAAGTGTAAATTAAAAGAAGTTGTTAGTAAATATATGTCTATTTATAAGAAACCCAAAACAGAAGTTGAAAATGATATAAAGAAAATGATAGCTCTTGCTAAAGAATATTCAATAACTGAGAGTGAAGTAGTAAATTATATAATTGGGAATGATGATAATTATAGTAAAAAAGTATTGAAGGCAAGAAAGTGTATATTAGATATTAATGTGTCTATAAATAAACTTGAGAATGAAAGAAAAAAGTTTTATGATACATTAATAAAGGAATGGGAAAATGTATGTAAAACTTTAAAGGACGCTTTTAAAGATAAAAGTGGTATAAAAATTAAAAAAAATGATGATGATAAGTCTATTATTATTAGTACTACAAGAGATGTTTCTACTTATAGTACTGGGGAATTAAATTATATTGTTTTTCTTATAAATATATTAGAATTTGAATATAGTAATAGAGAAAATATTATTATAGATGATCCATTAAGCAGTTATGATTTAAAAAAACAATATGAAATTGTTTTTGATATTATGTTTAGACTAACTTCTAAAGGAAAAAATGTAATTATATTTACACATAATATAAATTTAATAAATATATTAAATAGTCAGTACCCTAATAAATTTAAGTATTATTTTATAGATTCTATCAATAATACTATAAATTTATTTAAAATTGACATGAAAAATAATAGCAGTATTTTGGATATTGAGATTTTAAAAACATATTTAAATGATTCGCCATTTGAAAGTAAATGGCTTGAATTATTAATTGAAAAAGATAAATGGACAAGTAGTTGTGATAGGCATAAGTTATTTCATTATGATGGGGTATATCATGATATATCTGGATATTCTAATGATATTTTATTAAATTTAATAGATGAATTTGAAAATATTCAAAAAGATAAATTTGAAATTATGGCTGCGAAAAGGATAATATATTTATGTGCACTTCGTGTATGGATTGAATATAAATTAAGTGAAAATTTTAATGGCAAGTTATTTGATGGTATTAATGGGCAATTAGCATATAAAATAGATACTTATTTTAAAGAAAAAGATAAATGGAAAAAGGACTTAGGTATTAGTAAAGAGCAATTAATGAGAAAGAAGGTAATGCTAAATCAAAATGACCATTATAAGAGTCAAATTATACCATTTCAATATGCACTTTCAATTCCATGTGATGAATTAACAAATGAAATAAAAGATATTAAAGCAATGTTTAGTTGTTGATGTATGAAAAAATTATATACGTGATATTATGTTTAAATCAGATAATGAACTTTTATGTGAATTATTAAATCAAGTAGAAAATCATGATTTGAAACTTCCTGATTTTCAAAGAAGTTGGGTTTGGGAGGATTCAAGAATCCAAGCTCTATTGGCAAGTTTAACTTTAGGGTATCCAGTTGGTGCTGTTATGCTATTAGAGTCAGGTGGTGATTTTTATTTTAAATGTAAAAGTGTTGAGGGTAGTGCTAATGAAACTAGATATGCCCTAGATGTCCCACAAGTTTTAAATTTTATAAAGGGAACAACAAATGAATTTCCAAAACTGGCTAATGATTGTAATTTTAGTGCTATGAGATTAATTGGATTACAAACTAAAAATAGTGCTGCATATAAAGGAATCATAGCTCTTATTTTAAATAATAATTCTGAAGATTGGATAATGGAATATCTGCTACAAATTATATAGATGAAAGAAGTTATATTCATCATATATTCCCGCAAGATTATTGTGAGCAACAAAATTATGATAAGAAAAAATGGAATTCTATTATAAATAAAACAC
This sequence comes from uncultured Clostridium sp., assembly GCA_964555985.1. GTDB lineage: Bacteria > Bacillota_I > Bacilli_A > RF39 > UBA660 > CAG-1193. The sequence continues at coordinate 17,096 of CAZKUP010000015.1, forward strand.
CTATTTTCTTTACTACAAATAGATATATGGGAGGAGTTGCACCTAGTAAGTATTTAGATAAAATAGTCCGTAATAAAGGAATTTCTTTAGAACAATCTAAGCAATATATTAAATCTCACTTAATAAATTATGATTTTCTAAAAAATGATTTATTTGAAGAATTTATTATAGATAGAGCAAAACAATTATTAGATAGTATAGAAGAACATACTGGTAAAAAAATAACAGATAGAAACTCAGAAGAAGTTATTAATTATTTTGGAGTCGGTTTATAATAAATTGTTAAAAGAAAAATGTACTTATGTATAACTTAAATAAGTACATTTTTTTATCACTTTATAGTTTAATTAATTTTGCTATGTTTTTCTATTAAATAGTTAACAAATGCAGAACATGATACTAACATAAATTTAGCATCTTCAGATGAAACACTTCTAGAGTCTATACCTCCATGTCTTATTCCGTTTTCATCCGATGTGTATCCATATAAATTGGAAAATGCTAATTCCATTGCACTATGTATATGAACCTCATTATCTTTGAGCTTTTTTATTGCTTTACCTAATGTTGTGTTTTTACCAGTTATTATACAACATATTGCTTCAACTGCAGAAATTGATTCTTTTATTGAATTTTCATAATCAGGATTTTTTCTATCTGAATATAGAGATATAGCTTTATTTAAATGCATATTTACAGAGTCATATTTTGTATTTGAAGATTTTTCAACAGTATCTATTTCAAGTTCGTTTGTTATGGGTACTATTATTTTATTTGATATTCTATATGCATTTGATTCTTCTTCTAATATTTTATTAAATGCTTTAATTATATTTCTCTGTTTATTTTCATCATCGTTTAAATATTCAATGTATTTTTCTATAAAGTCATATATTAAATACCATTCCCCGTTAATTAGATAGTTTTCTAATTTATTAACATTTTTATTTTTATTAATTGTATTATCTGGAAAAAGATAAGTTAATCCCATTTTTATCATCATATCTTCTATACCTGTAGTATAATTTGAATAATCAATAGTATCATAATAATCATATTCTTCTCTGTAAAAATATGAAAATATTTTATTTATTAAAGTTTTTGAACTTTCTTCTAATTGTAAACATTTTTTATAATTATTTCTACTTGAAAATTTTTGCATTTTTTCCTCCTTAAAATATTTAAAAATGAAGGAAGTGTCTCCTTCATTCACACTAATTTGGTGTTGATCTTCTATGTCCACAAACTATTGTGCCATCTTGTTTTTTATATTTTTTAACAACAACAATTTTCTTTTCTTGAACGCCACGTTTACTGGTTTTAGTTTTTGCCATATTTTCCTCCAATCCACCT
>CAZKUP010000016.1:0-16944 GCA_964555985.1 uncultured Clostridium sp.
TTAATAAACCAACTTAAAAACACATAAGTTTTAAAAACTCATGCGTTTATCCTGTATTTTTACTTAAAGTACTTGTATTTTATATGTTAAATATGCTATAATGTATTTGAAGCAAAGAGTGGGATTAAGTCCTGCTCTTTAGTTTAATTGGAGGAATTATGAGTATTGAAGAAAAGGTATTAGGTGTAATAGAAAAACCTATTAATGATTTGGGAATAAGTGTTAAAGATGTGAAATTTGAAAAAGAAAATGGTGTATTTTATTTGAGAATATCTATTGATAAAGAGCCATTTATTAATATTGATGATTGTGTAGAGGTTACTAATTTAGTTAATCCTATATTAGATGAGTATGATTTTATTGATGAGGCATATATTCTTGATATATCTTCAATAGAAAAAGGAGGAAGTTATGAATAGTATTGAATTTATTAAAGCTGTTGAGTTAGTTAGTAAGGAAAAGTGTATTTCTAAAGATGTTATATTTGAAGCTATGGAGCTAGCGCTTTTAACAGCATATAAAAAGAATTTTGATTCTAAAACAAATGCTAGAGTAGATATTAATAGAGATACTGGAGATATTAAAGTTTATTCTGTGTTAACTGTTGTAGATGAAATAAGTGATGAAGATGAAGATGCTTATTGTAAAATTTTATTAGAAGATGCAAGAAGGATTGTAAAAGGAATAAATGTTGGTGAAACAATTGAAAATGAGGTAACTCCAAAGGATTTTGGTAGAGTTGCTACCTCTACTGCAAAACAAGTTGTTACTCAAAAAATAAGAGAAGCAGAAAGAGTAAGTATTATGTCTGAATTTGAAAATAAACAAGATGAGATGCTTATTGGTATGGTTTCAAGAGAAGATACATTTAATTATTATATTGATTTAGGAAGAGCACATGGCATTCTTTCTAAGAAGGATTTAATTCCTGGTGAGAAAATAGAAATGGGTTCTAGTATTCGAGTATATGTTACTAAAATAGAAGATTCAGGTAAAGGCCCTACAATTATATTATCAAGAAGTCATTTTGGATTTGTAAAAAGATTATTAGAGTTAGAAGTTCCTGAATTAAAGGATGGTATAATTAAACTTTATAGTATTGCAAGAGATGCTGGTTCTAGAAGTAAGATTGCTGTTTATTCTGAGAAACCAAAAGTTGATGCGATTGGAGCATGTATTGGTGAAAAAGGATGTAGAATTGCAAGAATTATGAAGGAATTAAATGGTGAAAAGATTGATGTCGTATTATATGATAAGGACCCTGTTAATTTTATAAAAAATGCTCTTAGTCCTGCTAAAAATGTAAATGTAATAATTATGGATCCTAAAGAAAATTCTGCACTTGCTATTGCAGATGGTAATGATTTATCACTTGCAATTGGTAAGAAGGGACAAAATGTTAGATTAGCATCTCGTCTTACAAAGTATAAAATTGATGTTAAAACAAGTGCTGAATTAAAAGAAATGGGTATAAATATTAGTTTTGAGTAGGTGATGTAATGAAAAAAATACCTATGAGGAGTTGTGTTGTTACTAAAGAAAAGTGTGAAAAAAGAGATTTAATTAGAATAGTAAGAACACCTGAAAAAGAAGTTAAAATAGATTTAACAGGAAAGATGAATGGTAGAGGAGCATATATTAAAAAAGATGTAAGTGTTATTGAAAAAGCAAAAAAAAGTAAAGTTTTAGAAAGACACTTAGAAGTAAGTGTGCCTGATGCTATATATGAGGAATTAAAAAATATGATAGATTAAAGAGGTGAGGAAAATGATGACAGTTAAAGAATACGCTATAGATGTAAATAGAAGTGTAAGTGTTATATTAGATAAGTGTAGAATGCTTGGATTTAATGTAGAAAAAGAAAGTGATATGCTTACTGAGGATGAGGTTATTGATTTAGATAATGCTGATTATGATATGTATGAAGAAGAAGAACTTATTGATAAAGTTGAAAAAATTGTATCTGATATGAATGTAGATGATACTGTTAAAGTACAAAAGTTAAAGAAAAAAAGTGATATAATTAGTGCGAGTGATTTTAAAAATAAGAAAAAAGAAATGTATAAGCATAAAGAAAAATTAATATCTAATGCACCTAATAAGGAAGATGATAGCATTATATATAAAGATGGTATGACTTTATCTATGCTAGCAAGTAGTTTAAATGCAAATCCAATAGATTTAATTAAAAAATTTATGTCTTTAGGTGCTATGGTTAATATAAATTCATCTATTTCATTTGATGATGCTGAACTTGTTGTTATTGATTATGGAAAGGTTCTTAAAAAAGAAGAAACTGTTGATGCTGCTAATTTTGAAAAATTAGAAATAAATGATAAAGAAGAGGATTTAATATCAAGACCTCCTGTTGTAACAATAATGGGACATGTTGATCATGGTAAAACAAGTTTACTTGATGCAATAAGAGCTTCTAGTGTTGTAAGTGGTGAGATAGGTGGAATTACACAACATATTGGTGCTTATCAAGTTGAAAAGAATGGAAAAAAGATTACATTTATAGATACTCCTGGACATGCTGCATTTACTGAGATGCGTGCAAGAGGAGCTGCTATAACAGATATAGTAATTATTATAGTAGCAGCAGATGATGGTGTAATGCCTCAAACAAAAGAAGCAATAGATCATGCTAAAGCTGCAAAAGTTCCAATAATTGTTGCAATAAATAAAATAGATAAACCAGAAGCAAATATAGAAAAAGTATTAACAGAAATGACGGAAGCTGGCCTTACTCCTGATTCTTGGGGTGGAGATACTACATTTGTTAATATATCTGCAAAAACAGGAAAGGGAATTGATGAATTATTAGAAACAATTATTTTAACTAGTGAATTAGAAGATTTAAAAGCAAATCCAAATAGATATGCTATGGGTACAGTAATTGAAGCTAAACTTGATAAAAATGTTGGTGGCGTTGTTACTTTATTAATACAAAATGGAACACTTCGTTTAGGAGATCCTATAGTAGTTGGTACATCTTTTGGTAAAATAAGAACTTTAAAAAATGATTTAGGGCAAGACTTAGTAGAAGCTCTTCCAAGTACTCCTGTTGAAATAACTGGTGTTACTGAAATTCCTTCTGCAGGTGATAAGTTTATGGCTTTTGAAACAGAAAAGCAAGCTAAAGTTATTGCAGACACTAGAAAAGAAAAAATGAAAGAAAAATCTAATAAAAATGGCAATTCACTTTCATTAGATGACTTATTTTCTAAAATAGAATCTGGTGTTAAAGAAGTTAATGTTATACTTAAAGCAGATGTTAAGGGTAGTGAAGAAGCTGTTAAAAATGCACTTGAGAAGATAGATGTAAAGGGTGTTAAAACAAATGTTATAAGAAGTGGAACAGGAACAATTACTGAAAGTGATATTGTACTTGCAAATGCATCTTCTGCAATTATAATTGGTTTTAATGTTAGACCATCTTCTAAAACAAAAGATTTTGCTAAACAATATAATGTAGATATTAGACTTCATAATATAATTTATAAAGTTATTGAAGAGTTAGAAAGCGCTATGAAAGGTATGCTTGATCCTGTTTATGAAGAAAAAGTATTAGGAGAAGCAGAAGTTAGAAAATTATTTAAATTTTCAAAAGTTGGTACTATTGCTGGAAGTTATGTATCAAATGGAATTATAAAAAACAATTCAAAAGCAAGACTTATTCGTGATGGTGTAGTAATTTATGATGGTAATATAAACTCAGTACAAAGAGAAAAAGATACAGTAAAAGAAGTAAAACAAGGATATGAATGTGGTATTACATTAGAAGATTATATTGATATTAAAGAAGGAGATATAATCGAATCATATGAAATGGTAGAGGTAAAAAGATGAAGGTAAAAACAGAAAAATACGCAAGTCTTTTATTAAAAGAAATAAATGATATACTTTATACTGAAATAAGAGATGAAGATATAGTTGGAACAACTGCAACTTATGTAAAATTATCTGATGATCTTAGTTATGCTAAAGTATATTGTTCAGTATTTGATTTAAATAAAAAAAATAAAGCAATACATGATTTAAATAATGCTACTGGATTTATAAGAAGTATTTTATGTAAAAAGAAGTTACCACTAAGAATTATACCTGAATTAGAATTTGTTTATGATGATTCAATATCATATGGTATGAAAATAGAAAAAATAATAGAAAATGAAAACAATAAAGTATAGGACATCCTATATTTTATTGTTTTATTTTAACTTAGTAAAAGCAACTTTACCAACTTTAGTTTTAGGTATCTCATCTACATATTCATATTCATATGGTAATGAATATTTTGCAATAGATTTTTTTACATACTCTTTTATTTCCTCTTTTAAATTATCATTATTACAAAAATTCTTTCTAAGTACAACATACGCCTTAGGAACCTGTCCTTTATATTTATGAGGTATTCCAATAACAGTACAAGTTAAAACAGCAGGGTGACTCATTATAATTTTTTCTAAATATTGAGGATATATATTATAACCACTAGAAACAATAATTCTTTTTAATCTAGATTTAAAAAATACAATTCCATCCTCATCCATATAACCTATATCTCCAGTATGCAACCAAACCTTACCATCAGAATGTAATCTTAAAGATTTCCTAGTTTCATTTATATCATCTAAATACCTTTTCATAACAGTAGGCCCATTAATACATATTTCACCCTCATTATTAGCTTTTAGTTTTGTTTCAGTGCCTATTTTAACAATTTTAAAATTCATATCAGGAAGAGGTATTCCAATTGCGCCTTCTTTAAAATAATACCTCGGTGTTACACATACCGCAGCAGTAGATTCAGTTAAACCATAACCAACTCTTATTGTAGCAACAGAACCATGTTCTTTTAAATAAGTATCAACTCTATTTCTTAATGTTTCATTTAAAATATCTCCTCCACATATTGCATTACATACACTTTTTAAATATGTTTTAGACTTAATATTACTACTTATTAGAGCTTCATACATAGTAGGTACACCTGCTAAAAAATTAGGTTTATATTTTTTAATTAACTTACCAAATTCAGAAGACTTAAATTTAGGTATTAATATAATATGCATACCATTTGATAACTCAGTATGAACAGATACACCAATACCAAAACCATGAAATATAGGCATAATAGTAAGAATACTATCTCCAGCTTTAGCAGGATCAACCATATTAAAACATTGCATTGCAAGAGCATTAAAATTTAAATTAGACAAAACAACACCTTTAGCATCCCCAGTAGTGCCTCCACTATATAAAATAACTGCATCATCATAATTTTTAACATTTTCTAAATACTTACCCTTATAATGTTTACCCATTCGTTCTAATCTATTAAAAGAAATAGTATTACTATCATATTTTATTTTTACATTCTTCTTAGTAAGAGGGTACACTATTTTTAAATAAATAGGCATTCTATTAGAAACCTTAGAAATAATTATTTTTTCAACACAAGTATTATTAATTATATTTTTAATTTTAGGATATAAATCATCTAAACATAATATATACTTACTTTTACTTTTGTTTAAATAAAATTCAATTTCTTTCTCACTAGATAAAGGATGAATCATATTAGCAATACAACCAATTGCATTTATAGCATAAAACATTATAACAGCATCAGGAGTATTAGGCATACATATAGTAATTCTTTCACCCCTTTTAACACCAATATACTTTAGACTTTTAGATAAATTTACTATCTCTTTATTAAATTTAATATATCTACAACTTTTACCAAAATAAGTATAAGCTTTGTATAAAGGATACTTATTAGATGAGGATTTAACTGAATCATAAATAGAGCCTTTTGAATATTCAATTGAACGAGGTACATTATTACCATATAATTTATACCATGGTTTTTCAACTGTATCTTTAAATAACGAAATTATATTTTCAATCTTTTTAACTATTTCATTCATATTATTATCTTCTTTCTTAATTAATTATATTATAAAATAAAAAAATATACAATTTATTATTAAAATATATTTACAATGATTAAAATATGACTAAATATGACTACTATTTATAGTAAAGTAATATTTGAAAATAAAAAAATAATAAGTAAACATAAAGTAAACTTATTAAGAAAGGATTAATATGATAGAAAAAATTAAATATTTATTAAGTAAATTATTTAAAAGAGGTATTTATTATGTTGGAAGTAGTGATATTTTGCCACCTCCTCTTAGTAAAGAAGAAGAAGATGAAGCATTAGAACTTGCTAGTTTTGGAGATGAAATAGCAAAGAATAAACTTATTGAGCATAATCTTAGATTAGTTGTTTTCCTTGCAAAAAAATATGAAAACACTAATGTAGATTTAGAAGATTTGGTAAGTATAGGTACGATTGGTCTTATAAAGGGTATTAATACTTATAAAAGAGGTAAAAATATTAAACTTGCTACTTATGCATCTCGTTGTATTGATAATGAAATACTTATGTTTTTAAGAAAGAATAAAAGAAGAAAAACAGAAATATCTTTCGAAGATTCTCTTAGTTTTGATTCTGATGGTAATGAACTCCATTTAGAAGATGTTTTAGGCACTGATAAAGATATTGTACCTAAAGAATTAGAAGATGAAATTGATAAAAGAACATTAATTAGTGAAATTAATAAATTACCTGAAAGAGATAGAAAAATAATGATACTAAGATATGGTTTATTTGGACATGATGAAGTTACTCAAAAAGATGTTGCAGATATGCTTGGAATTAGTCAAAGTTATATTTCTAGAATTGAAAAGAAAGTTATAAAGGAATTAAAAAGTATTACAAAAGTATAAAACTAAGTGTAAACATTTGTGAATAGAATTGATACTTCTATTCTTTTTTGTTATACTTTAATTATAAGGTTAGGTGATGATATGTCTATACATATAAGTGCTAAAAATGAGGATATTAGTAATATTGTAATAATGCCTGGAGATCCTCTTAGAGCTAAATTTATTGCAGAAAACTTCTTAGATAATTACAAACAAATTAATAGTGTTAGGAATATGCTTGGTTATACAGGTTATTATAAAAATAAAAGAATTACTGTTATGGCAAGTGGTATGGGAAATGCTAGTATGGGAATATATTCTTATGAGTTATTTAGTGAATATGATGTAGATTATATAATAAGAATAGGCACAATGGGTGTTTATACAACTAATGTAAATTTATTTGATGTAATTCTTGCAAATAATTCATATAGCAATACATCTTATGGTATAAATATGGGCTATAATGATAATATTATTGAAAGTTCTAAAAAAATTAATCAAATTATAGAGGAAACTTCAAAGAAATGTGGAATAAATATAATGAAGGGAAATATTCATTGTACAGATTCTTTTTATGAAAAAGATTATAGTAAAGCTTTAGAATATAATTGTATTGGTGTAGAAATGGAAACATTTGCTTTATTTACAAATGCTCATATTTTAAATAAAAATGCATCAGCAATACTTACTGTTACAGATAATTTAATTACTAAAGAAAAATTATCTAGTAATGAAAGAGAACAATGTACATTAAAAATGATAGATTTAGCACTTGAAAGTATATTAAATCTATAAAATATATTTTTCTTCATATAATAAATATGAAAGGAGTAAACATATGGAATATAAAAAAATAAACAAACATTCATATAATTTACATATAATTAAAACAAATAAATTTAAGTCTACAACTGTATCTATTAATTTTAGAGAAAAAATAAAAAAAGAAGATATAACAATTAGAAAATTTTTATTTCAAATGTTATGTTCCTCAAGTTTAAAATATAATACCGAAAGATTACTTGAAATAAAATTAGAAGATTTATATTCAACAAGTTTATCACATTCTAATATTGTTTTTGGTAACTTAATTAATAGTTATATTGATATTAAATTTTTAAACAAAGAATTTAGTGATGAATCTATTCTTTCAGACTCTCTTGAATTAATATTTGAATTAATATTTAATCCAAATGTAGTAAATAATGCTTTTGATTTAAAAAATTTTAATATAATTAAAGATAAGTTAAATTTAATACTTAATTCAGAAAAAGAAAACACTCAAAAATACACAATAAATAGATCTTTAGAGTTAATGGATTCAAATGATCCTGCGTCATTTAATTTATGGGGTTATAAAGAAGATTTAGATAAAATAACACTTGAATTATTATACGAATATTATAAAAAAGTTATAAGTACTAATATAGTTGATATATTTATTGTTGGAAATGTTGATGAAGATGAAATAGTTAAAATATTTGATAATGGTTTTAAGATTAATACAATAAAAAAAGAAAAAATAGAAGCATTTATTTCTTATGATAAATGTAATAAACTTCTTCAAAAAGAAGAATGCATGAATTTAAAACAATCTAAATTATCTATTATTTTAAAAGCACTTAATTTATCTATTTACGAAAGAAGATATGTTCTTCCTCTTTATACATCTATTTTAGGTGGCTCAGGTAATTCTAGATTATTTCAAAATGTAAGAGAAAAGCATTCTTTAGCGTACACAATAACAGCTTTTTCTAAAATGCCTAATTCACTTATATTAATTTATGCTGGTATTGATAAAGAAAATTATAATAATGTAGTTAAATTAATAAAAAATGAAATAAAATTAAAAAATGTTACTAAAGAAGAATTAGAAAGTGCTAAAAAAGAATATATTGGAAGTATTAACACACTATTTGATAGTCCTTCTAGTATTATAAATTATTATTTTGGAATAGAAGTGTTTAATGCTGAAGAAGTAGATAAAAAGATTGAAAATTATAAAAAAGTTACTATAGAAGATATAGAAAATGTTGCAAAAAAATTAAAAATAGCAATTATATATCTATTGAAAGGAACGAACGATGAAGAAAGATAAGATTAATTTTTATAATGAAGATGTATATACTTTTGTACTTGATAATGGATTAACTATATATATGGTTCCAAAAAATGATGTAAAAGATGTTTTTGTGACATTTACAACTAAATATGGTGGTGCAAATTTCCCATTTAAAGTAAATGATGAATATGTCTGTGTTCCTAATGGTATTGCACATTTTCTTGAACATAAAATGTTTGAACAAAAGAATAGAGTAGATCCATTTACATTCTATAATAAATCAGGCACATATTGTAATGCTTTTACTAATTATTTTAATACAAGCTATATTTTTGCTGGAACAGAGAATTTAGATGAAAATTTATTATATCTATTAGATTATGTACAAGATGGATACTTTACAGATGAGAATGTTTCTAAAGAAAAAGGAATAATAACACAGGAATTAAATATGTATGATGATATGCCTGATAATATTATATATGAAAGAAGTATATATAATTTATTTAAAAATCATCCAGTTAAATATCCTGTTGGAGGATATGTATCAGATATAGAAAAAATTACTAAAGAAGATCTATATAAATGCTACAACACATTTTATCATCCAAAAAATATGTTCTTAGTAATAACAGGAAATATAGATGTGAATCATACATTAGATTTAATAAAAGAAAATCAAAAAAACAAAGTATTTAATGAAATAAATATTAATTTAAAAGAGATAAAAGAACCAGATGAAGTAGACAAAGAAAAAGAAATAATTAAACATAATGTAAATATGCCATATGTATCACTAAGTATTAAGATTCCTTTAAAAAAATATAAACATATAGATAGAAAATTATTAAATCTTTATTTAGCATGTATATTCAATATTTTATTTGATGAAACAAGTTTATTCTATGAAAAGATGAAAGAAGAAAAACTAATAGATACTCAAATAGATATAGATACACTAGATATTGATACTCATAAAGTATTTATGCTTACATTTAAATCTAATAATTATGAAAAAGTTATAGAAGAAATAGAAAATGTTCTTAAAAATATTTCTATTACAAAAGAAGATTTAAATAGAAAAATAAAAGTAAATATTAGTAATTTACTATACATATTTGATGATATTTCAAAAACAAACAAATGGATACTTAATAATAAAATAATGTATAATGATATATATACTAATGTATACGATTTAATTAAAGGAATGAATAAAGAAGAATTAGATTATATAATAAATAACCTTAATTTAAAAAACAAATCAATTCTTATTATAGAAAGTCAAGATAATGAAATAAATCAATAATTATAGTAATATAATTTTTGTAATAATATTTTTAACATAAAAAATTTACATATAACAAATTTATTATATAAGTTATTTTTAAGATAAAAAAACATATATATATAATTTAAAATATTTATAACATAAAAATATATTAAAGATGTAAAGTAAGAATTAAGCATTTATATAAGAAATATAGAATATTACTTATATAAATGTTTTTTTGTTCTAAAAAAACATTTTTTTAAAAATTAAAAAAATGTAAAACTTAAAAAAATGAATAAAAAAACATTGCTTTTTATTTGGTATTAATATATAATTATTTTGAAGATAAGGTAGGTGAGATGTTGGATAGTAATTTAAGTGAGCTAGTGGTAGTTAAAAGAAGTGGTCAAAGAATTTCTTTTAATGGCACAAAAATAGCAGTTGCAGTGAAAAGTGCATTTGATAATGTGTCTTTAAATAATGAAGAAGATGTAAATAAGGTATATAGTAATGTACTTCTTTATATTGAAAATAATTATTCTGATAGAAAAACAATTAATGTTGAAGATATACAAGATATTATTGAAACTATTTTAAAAAATAATGGATATATAGATGTATATAATGCTTTTAGAGATTACAGGATAAAAAGAAGTGCATCAAGAGATATATTTGATAGAAAACAGCAACATAAATTTGTTAGGGCTACAGAAAAACTTGTTTTGGCAGCAAATCATTATAATACAAGTAGTCCAAATGATTTATTACTAAGTTTTGGTAAGACAATATCAAATGAGTTTTCTAAAGCATATTTAATTGATTCAAAATATGTTAGAAGTCATGATGAGGGATTGATTTATATACATGATCTTGATTATTATGTATTAAGTACAATATCAGATTTGTTTATAGATTTATCTTGCATTGATGTATCTTTTGATTATTTTGATCAAATAAAAAATATAATTATTAATTTAAAAAAAGAAATGCATGGTGAAATATGTATTCCATCAATAGATTATATATTATCTTCATATGTTTTATATAAGTTTAAATATATATTTATTAAAAACATAAAATCATATTTTGATTTAGAAGGATTTTCTTCTTATGTAAATATTAAAGCTATAGAAAATTTAATACAAAAATCTAATACCATAAGTATAGATTATAGTATTTATGAAAAATATTTACTTTCAAATAGAATAATAGATATATTTAAGTATTCTTATGATTATTCTATAAAAGAACTTAGAGATGATTTGAAAAAAAATATTAAGTCATTATTAAATTATCTTAATAATATAGATATTGGTATTGATAATGAATCTATAATAAGTATAAGTATTGGCACTAATGAAAATAAAGAAGGACTATTTATAAGAGATGTGTATTTTGAAGTTTTAAATGAGATGGATGATGTGAAAATATCTACAATATTTAAAACTAGAAATATTGATTGTTTAGAATATATATCTAAGTTAATATGTTTAAAAAAGAATATAGCAGTTGCGTTTATTCCGTCATATTATGATAAATATTATAAGACTGATAATATTAAATTTGATATAGAACACTTTAGTAATGGTGATACAATTATTGATAATGTGTATGATAAATCTGTTACTTCAATAGGTAGAATGAATATATCAAAGACATCTATTAATTTAGTAAGAATTGCTCTTATTTCTAAAGATATTACTGAGTTTTATAGTAATTTAGATAATACAATGGAACTTGTTAAAAATGAGTTATTACAAGAATTTGAATATATATCTAGTAAATATAAAGAAAATTTTAATTATTTATTCAATAGTAATTATTTAATTGATAATGAAAAATTAGAAAATGGGCAAAAGATAAAGAAAGTAATAAGAAATGGTACTTTGTCTATTGGTTATGTTGGACTTAATGAAGTAGATAAATTATTTAATTTAAAAAGTAAAGACACAATTAATATAGTAAAACATATGTTTGATAAGTGCAATGAATATTCTACGGAGTATAAACTTAATTTTTCATTAAGAGAAACAAATGAAAAGAATATACTTACATATTTAAAAGCATTAGACAAATCAATATATGGAAGTATTGAAGGTGTTACTGATAAAGATTTCTATAGTGTGTATAGTGATAATATTTCTTTAGATAATTTATTTAAAGATAAGAAAATAGAAGAGTATTCAAATGGTGGATACAATAGAGTTATTAATATAAAAGAGAATTTTAGTTATAAAAGAATATATGAATTACTTTTACTTGCTAAAAATGAAGATATTAGTTTTATAAGGTTTAGGGTGATAAAGTGATAGATGGATTTGATAAATTAACCCTTCTTAATTATCCTGGAAAAATAGCTTGTACAATATTTACAAAAGGTTGTAATTTTAAGTGTCCATTTTGTCATAATTCTAGTTTAATAGATTTATCTTTAAATAATGAAATACATGATGAAGTAATAACTTATTTAAAAATGAGAAAAGGTTTATTAGAAGGAGTATGTATAACAGGAGGAGAACCCTTAATACATAAGAATATTAAAGAATTAATTAAAGAAATTAAAGAAATGGGTTATCTTGTTAAATTAGACACGAATGGATCTAATCCTACTATTTTAAAAGAATTAATAGATTCTAATTTAATAGATTATGTTGCAATGGATATAAAAAATGTATTTAGTAAATATAATGAAACTATTGGTACTATAACTAATATTGATAATATAAAAAGAAGTATTAATATAATAGAAAATAGTAATATTGATTATGAGTTTAGAACAACTATTACAAAGGAATTTCATACATTAGATGATATTGTTGAAATAAGAAATATGCTTAGTAAAAAATCAAAATATTATATACAAAATTTTAGAAATAGTGATGGGGTAATGGATAAGAGTTTAACTAGTTTTCAAATTAGTGAATTAGAGGATATGAAAAAAGAATTAAATGATGAATTTGTTTATTTTAGAGATTTATAAAGGAGTGATATTATGTATAAAGTAAGAAAAAGAAATGGAAAAGTAGTAAGTTTTGATTTAAGTAAAATAACAAGTGTAATTAAAAAAGCATTTGAAGCTGAGAATGTTAATTACACAGATGATATAATTGATTTTTTAGCACTTAAGGTAACAAGTGAGTTTAATGATAAGATAAATGAAAATATTATTAATGTAGAGGATATTCAAGATTCTGTTGAAATAGTTTTATCTAAAGCTGGATATACAGAAGTTGCTAAAGCATATATTCTATATAGAAAATTACATGAAAAGATGAGAAATATTGAATCTACTGTTTTAGATTATAAAGAAGTTGTAAATAGTTATGTTAATGTAACTGATTGGAGAGTAAAAGAAAATTCTACTGTAACATATTCAGTAGGTGGACTTATTCTTAGTAATTCTGGTGCAATAACTGCTAATTATTGGTTAAGTGAAGTATATGATGAAGAGGTTGCTAATGCTCATAGAAATGCAGATATTCATATTCATGATTTATCAATGCTTACAGGGTATTGTGCAGGTTGGAGTTTAAAACAACTTATTACTGAAGGATTAGGAGGTGTTCCTGGTAAAATTACATCAAGTCCTGCAAAACATTTATCTACATTATGTAATCAAATGGTAAATTTCCTAGGAATTATGCAAAATGAATGGGCTGGAGCACAGGCATTTAGTTCATTTGATACTTATTTAGCGCCTTTTGTTAAAGTAGATAATCTTTCTTATAAAGAAGTAAAACAATGTATTCAATCTTTTGTATATGGTGTTAATACTCCAAGTAGATGGGGTACACAAGCTCCATTTACAAATACAACATTTGATTGGGTTGTGCCAAATGATTTAAAAGAATTAAATGCTATTATTGGCGGAGAAGAAATGGATTTTAAATATAAAGATTGCCAAAAAGAAATGGATATGGTAAATAAAGCATTTATAGAAGTAATGATAGAAGGAGATGCTAATGGAAGAGGATTCCAATATCCAATACCAACATATTCAATTACTAAAGACTTTGATTTTGGAGATACTGAAAATAATAGATTATTATTTGAAATGACTGCAAAATATGGTACTCCATACTTCTCAAATTATATTAATAGTGATATGGAACCTAGTGATGTAAGAAGTATGTGTTGTAGACTTAGACTTGACCTTAGAGAATTAAGAAAAAAATCAGGTGGATTCTTTGGTTCAGGAGAATCAACTGGATCAGTTGGAGTTGTTACAGTAAATCTTCCTAGAATTGCATATCTTGCAAAAGATGAAAAAGATTTTTACCAAAGATTAGAAAAAATAATGGATATTTCTGCAAGAAGTTTAAAAGTAAAAAGAAATGTTATTACTAAACTATTAAATGAAGGACTATATCCATATACTAAAAGATATTTAGGTACATTTAATAACCACTTTTCTACAATTGGACTTGTTGGTATGAATGAAGCAGGACTTAATGCTAAATGGTTAAGAAAAGATTTAACACATTCAGAAACTCAAAAATTTGCAAAAGATGTTCTTAATTTCATGAGAGAAAAATTATCAGATTACCAAGAAGAATATGGAGACCTATATAACTTAGAAGCAACACCTGCTGAAAGTACTTCATATCGTTTAGCAAAACATGATAAAAATAGATACCCTGATATTATTACTGCAGGAGATGCTGATAATGTTCCATACTATACAAATTCATCTCATTTACCAGTAGGTTATACAAGTGATATATTTGAAGCTTTGGATGTACAAGATGAGTTACAAACACTTTACACATCAGGAACAGTATTCCATGCATTCTTAGGTGAAAGAATAAAAGATTGGAAAAGTTGTGCTAACTTAGTTAGAAAAATAGCAGAAAACTATAAACTTCCATACTACACAATATCTCCTACATACTCAGTATGTAAAGAACATGGATACATAGTAGGAGAAGTAAATACTTGTCCAAAATGTGGTAAAGAAACAGAAGTATATAGTAGAATAACTGGTTACTATAGACCTGTTAAAAACTGGAATATTGGTAAAACAGAAGAATACAAAATGAGAAAAACATATGTTGTTGATGAATGCGATAATAAATGCGAAAAAACTGAAGAAAAAGCAAAGACTAAAAAAGAAGAAAAAACATATGAAGATAAAATATTATTATTTGGAACAAGTGTATGCCCAAATTGTAAAATGGCAAAAGAATTTTTAAATAAAAAAGAAATTGAATTTGAATTTATAAATGCTGAAGAAAATATTGAATTTACTAAAGAAATTGGTGTTAAACAAGCACCTACACTAGTAATAATTAAAGATAATGATATTGAAAAAATAGTAAATTTATCTAACATAAAAAAATTCTGTGAAGAATATAAAAAACCTAAAAAGAAAGGTAAAAAGAGTGAATAAAATGAAGTATGATATTATAATAGTAGGTTGTGGTCCTGCTGGAATGACATCTGCAATATATGCCCTAAGAAATGGGAAAAGCGTATTAATACTTGAAAAAGAAACTATTGGAGGACAAATATCAAGTAGTCCTCTAATAGAAAATTACCCTGGATATACAAGTATAAGTGGCGCAGAACTATCAAATAATTTATATGAACAAGTACTATCTTTAGGTGGAGAAATAGAACTTGAAGAAGTTACTGAAATAAAAGTTGGTAAAGAAAAAGAAGTAATTGCAGGAAACAAAACATATCTATGTGATGCTATAATACTTGCAACAGGTGCTAAACATAGATTACTTGGACTAGAAAACGAAATAAAATTAATTGGAAATGGAATACATTTTTGTGTAGCATGTGATGGTGCTTTCTATAAAGATAAAATAGTTGCAGTAATAGGTGGAGGTAATAGTGCTATAACTAATGCATTATCACTTAGTGATATATGTAAAAAAGTATATATAATACAAAACCTAAATCACTTAACAGCTGAGAAAAAATTAATAAATAAACTAAATGAAAAAGAAAATATAGAAATATACTATAATTCAAAAGTAATAAAAATAAATGGAGAAGATGAATTAGAAAACATAATCATAAACAAAGAAGATAAAGAAATAGAATTAAAATTAGAAGGAATATTTATATCAATTGGACTTACTCCACAAACAGACTTTGTTAAAAACATTATAAAATTAAATGATTACAACTACATAGAAAGTGATAATAATTGTAGTACAAATATAAAAGGAATATTTGTTTCGGGTGATGTTAGAAATAAAAAAGTAAGACAACTTACAACTGCAGTAAACGATGGCACAATAGCAGCACTAGAAGCAATAGAATATATAGACAATTTATAGTAGCTTAGAAACTGATAAAAAGTATCAGTTTCTTTTAAGTTTTTAGGGGAAAACTTCTTACTTTTATAGAATATATAAGTAGGAGGCTTTTTATGAACTACTATGAACAAATAAAAAATATAATAATAGACACTGAAACATTTGATAAAGTAAAAGATTATTCTAAAAATAGAAATAGAGTAAATTCATATTATGAAATAGGAAAACTATTAAGTGAAGCAGGAAGTGTATATGGAGAAAATATTATAGGAAAATATGCAGAAATGTTAGTAAATGATGTTGGAAATAAGTATAATATTACAACGTTAAAAAGAATGAGGCAATTTTATAATATGATTCAAAATGGTGCCCCAATGGGGCACTTTTTATCCTGGAGTCATTATAGAGCATTATTACCATTAAAAGATATTAATGCAAAAAAGTATTATATTGAATTATGTGAAAGACATAATCTAACAAAAAGAGATTTAGAAGAAAGAATTAAATCTAAAGAATATGAAAGATTACCAAAAGAAACAAAAGAT
Source organism: uncultured Clostridium sp. (assembly GCA_964555985.1). GTDB lineage: Bacteria > Bacillota_I > Bacilli_A > RF39 > UBA660 > CAG-1193. The sequence continues at coordinate 16,942 of CAZKUP010000016.1, forward strand.
AAA
>CAZKUP010000017.1:0-16286 GCA_964555985.1 uncultured Clostridium sp.
AATTTAGTATAGGACAAATGACAAATAGAATAAAACAAATAGATTTGCTTTGTTTTAAAGGAAAAATCAAGAATAAATCCATTATATTAAATTTGAATAAAAACCTAAATTTTGATTATGATTTTGATGTTATAATATCAATAAATATATATTAATGTCCTCGTTTTGATATTATATCAATTAAAAATTTTTTGAAGTATTTAAATAGAAACGGTTATGAAATTAACAAAGATATGTGAAAAATCATATCTTTTTTATTATGCAAATTTAAAGATTGGAGGAATGATAAATGAACTTAAATTATGCAATATTTAGAAGTGAACCTATTATGACTATGAGTGATTTAAGACAAATAGGATCACATAATAATAGAGAAAAACTTTTCTTTAATTCTAACCCTGATATTAAATTAGAATTAAGTAAAGATAACATTGAACTTATACCAATTAATACTACTTATACAAAAGGGTTTAAAGAAATAACAAAAGAATATGAAAAAGAACATAACGAAAGAATGAAAACTGAAAGAAAAGAAAGAAAAAGAACGTTTACAGAGATGTTAAATAAGTCTAGGAATGTAGTTGCAGATGAACTATTATTTACAGCGACACATAAGTTTTTTGATAATATGACAAGAGATGATATTATAAACTGGGCTAATAATTGTATGGATTTTGTTTATGAAGATTTAGGTTATAAAAAAGAACAAGTATTACATTCTGTTATCCATTTAGATGAAGAAACACCACACTTACATTGTGTTGTTATACCACTTGTTAAAAAACTTGATAAAAGAACTAATACTGAAAGATATACTATTTCTAAAAAACAATATATTAAAGATAAAATACACTTATCTGAATTACAAGATAAATACCACCAAAGACTAACTGATGCAGGTTATGATTTAGAAAGAGGTATTAAAAATAGTGATACTAAACATCAAAAAACAAAAGAATTAAAGAAAACAACTAGATATTATGAAAATAAAGTTAAAAATATTAATGAAAGATTAGATAGTGTTATGAACGAATTTGATGAGAAAATGAAAACGACAAAAAAAGTTCCATTTAGTAAAACACAATTACTTATTGAAAAAGATACTTTTGATAGTATGAATAAAGTTATTAATGAAACTAAAAAAGTAATTGAATTAGAACCTAAAATACAAGAGTTATTTTCAGAAGTTAACGAATATACCAAAAGTTATCAAACATTAGAAAAAGAAAATCAAAGTATGCAAAGAGAAATGAAATCATTAAAAACTAGGAATCATAATCTGACGGAAGAAAATAACAATCTAAAATCTTATATTTCAACCATTTTAGAGGCTATAAAACGCTTTTTTAGAAAGATATTACTATATGGTAATGATAAGTCTAAAAATGATACTACAAGCGAAATAATTGAATATTATGACAATAAAGAATTTAATTCAGATGATGTTTATGATATTTCAAGAGGTACTGATAAAGAAGATGAATTATTTGATTATGCTAATATTCCTAGTTATATGAAATCTAATAAAAAAGCTTATAATGAAAAAGATAAGGATGACTACGATTTTAGTAGATAATCCTTATCTTTCCTTATTAAGCATATCATTTTCTGTTTTACCAAGAATCCAATCAATAGATACTTTATAGTGTTTAGCAAAATCAATTATTAATGAAGTTAAAATTAAATTTTTTCCTACTTCATATCTTGAATAATTAGAACGATCAGTATTAATAATTTTAGATATAACTTCTTGCGTGTCATTGTGCTGTAATCTTATTTTTTTGAGATTATTAGCAACAAGATTTATATCTATATCTTTACTTATAATATTATATTTTTTTATTGTTGTTAATCCACACATATAGTCTATACTGACACCAAAGTAATTACAAAAATCATTCAACTTTAATAAAGGAATATTGTCTATACCATTTTCCCATCCGGCATAAGTTGACCTACTAACTTGCAATATTTCACTTATTTCTCTTTGCTTCACATCAAAATATGTTCTAATTTCTTTAAGATTATTACTAATCATAAGTATCACCTCAAGAATAATTTTGACTTAAAATTAAAGAAATCCCAAAAAATGTCGGACATTATCCCCAAAATATGTTATAATATTGTATGGAGATATTTTGAAAGGAGTGTTTTATAATATGAAAAAGATAGAAGAAGTTAAAAAGAGTAAGAAGAAACAAACAATTTTAGATGATCTATCAGAAAGTGATTATTTTAAACTTTCTCAAAAAATTATAGATTTATGTTTATGGTATCAAATTGAAGATTCAAGAAATATGATTAGATTATTTGGTAGTGAAATAAAAATGTATGAAGCACAAAAACAAGCACTTTTAAATAACTGTATATTTAAGTTTCAAAAGAAAAAGATTGAAAAAAAATTAGAAGAAATAGATAATAAAATTCATAAACTATATGAAAATATTAGTGTGGAAATTTCTATGATTTCAAAAATGGAAGAATCAATTTCAAGAGATGAAACAAGTGAATGTAATATTTCTAATAAGCTAGTATCATATTATGAGTTACTATCTTTATTAAAGATGGGAGTTAAATATGAAAAAGTTATATTACATAAGTTTAATGATACAATGACTTATATTTTTGATGGAGATAATTATATTATTGAAGATGAAAATGATGTTGATGATAGATTTGAAATGTTTTTAAGTGATTGTGATTCTGATAGTTCTAAATTTGATAAAAACATTCAACTTATTGAAAATAAAGGCTAAACTTATAGTAAAAAATACAACTAATGTTATATAAAAAAGTGGTGGTTAGTGTGAAAAAAGATTTGTTAGAGATTATAATTTTGTTAGTTATTGCAGTAGTTTTGATGCTAATATATGTAACTTATGTTATAATAGATGAAAGAAAGAAATGGAATAAAAGAGAGTTTTTTAAGTATACACTTTATTATGAAGTTGATTATTTCTTATATATGGATATGGTTAAGAAAATGAAAAGCATTCTTTTTAAAAAAAGATTAGAGTTAATAGGTTTAAGTATTCTAGTATTTTTAAGGAGGCTATTTGTATGGAACAAGAAATAATTATTAAAGTGGAATTTGCATTTTTTATAATAATGGCTTTATCTGGAATAGTAATATTAATTTTTTGCTTAAGGCGAAATGAAGATAGTAGATTTGATTGGGAGGCATTTGAAAGAACTGTAAGAATGATGCATGAACAAACAAATGAAAATTTAGATATGCTTTCTAAAATGAATAAACAAAAAGATAAAATTGAAGAAAAAATTAGAGAAAAGAAAAAAATATTGGGAATGAGTTTAGTTAGTAAAAAAGGATAATATAATTTTAAATTAAATTTAAGTTAGTTAATTAGGAGGGAGAAGTATGAACGATTTAAGGAGTAATTTTTCGTTATATTTTGATTTTTATAGTGTTGCTTTATATGGTGGGTTTACAAAAGCATCTGAGAAATTGTATGTTTCTCAATCTACATTAAGCCGAAATGTATCCAAATTAGAAGAACAGTTGAATGTTAAATTGTTGATTAGGTTGCAAAATGGAATACAATTAACAAAGAATGGAGAAAAAATATTTAATGCTTTAGCAGATGTTTTTTATATATTTAATAACAAAGATTTTGAATGTGATGATAAAATAATTATTGGGACAACAAATAATATTGCTGACTATTTCCTAAATAAATTCATTATATCTTTTTATCAAAAATATCCAAATATAAAAATTTCTGTTAGGACTCCTGATTCTAATGGATTAAAAGAATTACTACTAAAAAGAGATGTTGATTTTGTCTTGGATTATTTACCATTTAATGTAGAAAATAATAATTTAAACTTAAAGATAGAACCAGTTGGTGAATTTAAAACTTGCTTTGTTTGTTCAAAACAATATTATGAAAATAACAAAGAAAAACTATCATCGTTGTCTAGTATAGTTAAACAAACTATATTTGCACCGGGAACTTGTAGAAAACGTCAATTGTTAGATCAATTTCTATTTCAAAACAAATTAAAAATTAATCCAGAAATTGAAACACATAATTCTAAATTACTTTTAGATTTAGTAAGATTAAATAATGGTATTGGATACTTTCTATATAATGAAATAGAAGAAAAATTAGATGAATTAGTAATCCTTGATGATTATAATAATTTTCCAACTAATCCGATTGGAATAATATATTTTAATAATCATGTTAGAAAGAATATGATGAAATTTATAGAAATGATAAAAAATAATTAGTAATTATTAAAGTAAATTTAATTAAAATATTGAGGTGAATAAAATGGAATGTATAAAAAAATTGATAGATGAAAATATTGGTTTAATATCTATAGAATTTAATAATCCAAGAATAAGGTATGGTGCTCGAGGTATTATAATTGAAAATGATGGTAAAATTGCTTTATTTAATAAAACAATGAAAAATGAGTATAAATTGCCTGGTGGTGGAATTGATAAAGGAGAAAATCCGGAAGATGCATTTAAAAGAGAAGCTTTGGAAGAAACAGGATGTGAAGTAGAAATTATAAAATGTTTAGGAACAATTGAGGAACATAAAAGTTTAGACAATTTTAAACAAATTTCATACATTTTTGTTGCTAAGGTCATTAATAATAGAAAAAAACTAAATTTAACAGAAAAAGAAAAAGATGAAGGTGCAAAACTTTTATGGGTAGATGATAGCCAAGCGTTAAAATTAATTACTGAGTGTTATGATAATTTAAAAGAATCAAAATATGAAAATTTGTATCATAGTAAATTTATTGTTTTACGTGATAGATATATACTAGAATACTATTTAAAAAATAAATAATATATTCATAAATGAATTAACTCTATTCAAAAATGAATAGGGTTTCATTTTTGAATAAAATTATGAAAAATTGCTTGTTGACTATTTAAATTATATCTTTTATTATATTAATTGAAAGGCGTAACATGATGTGGATAAGCAACTTTAAATTTAATATTCTATTAATCTTTAACTGTATTTAGAATATCAAAATTTGTTTTAAGTTATATTACTAAAGATTAATTTGAATAAAAAAATAAAGAGGTAGTATGACTAAACTAAATGGAAAATGGAATACTTTATACAGAAATTATATTAATAAAAATTTTAGTGATTGGGATGAATATTTTAATATAAAAATGAAATTGAAAAGAAAATTCATCAAACAAGTATTAAAATATTCTGTTAATGGCAAACCAGTTTTAGAGTGTGGTTGTGGAACTGGTAAGACATCAATTTTATTAGCATCGTATGATATAACAACTTATGCGATGGATATAGAAAAAGAAATGGTGAAAGAAGCTAAAAAGAAATCAAAAGAAATGTATCCAGAAAATTTGGTTAATGTTTTTGAAGGAGATATTAGAAAAATCCCTTATGAAAATAAATTTTTTTCAGTTTCACATAGCAGTGGTGTATTAGAACATTATAGTGATGAAGAAATTGTGAATTTGATAAATGAGCAATTAAGGGTCTCTGATTATTGTGTATTTAGCGTTCCAACAAAATATTTTGAGAAAAAAATGCTTGGAAATGAAAGATTTTTAAATAGAAAAGAATGGAGAAACATAATATCAAAATCTAATGCAAAGATAATAAAAGAAAGTGGATATCATTATAAAACATTAAAATATAGATTATTAGATATTATAAAAAAGCCTAATAGGATTTTTAAACCCGTTGCTTTATATCTTTTTGTTTTGAAAGAGAGGGAGAATTAAATGATTTATATAGTAAGACATGGACAAACAAATGATAATGTAGTAGGTAGATATGGTGGGAGAATTGATACTGAATTAAATGAAAAAGGAATTGAACAAGCAAAAAAAATACAAGAAAAATTAAGTAATGTTAAATTTGATAAGGTGTTTTCAAGCCCATTAAAAAGAGCTTTAAAAACAGCCCAAATAATTACATCTAATGAAATAATTACAGATGAAAGAATAATTGAAAGATGTAATGGGGAATTAGAAGGAAAATTAAAATCAGAAATAGAAGTAGAAATTGATTTTAATGATCCTAATGAAAAAAGATATAATATTGAAAATATTGTAGATTTTAGAGAGAGAATATTTGATTTTTTTTCTGAAATTTTAAAAAAATATAAAGGAAAAAATGTTTTGGTTGTAACACATGCAGGTGTAGGAATTTATGCCAGATGTTTTTTTGAGGGAGAACCTAAGAGTGGTAATTATTTAGATTATAAACTTAACAATTGCGATTATTTACAATATGACAACGAATAGTGAGAGAGGTGATGAGAATGTTGTTTGAAACAAAAGCATGGGATTGGGAAATAGTTAAAGGGCAAAACGAAAAAAAGTGGAAAGTTCCATCTCAGGAAGTTTATTACCTTATAAATAGGTGGGGATTGATGGGATTTAAAGATATATTAGATCTTGGTTGTGGAATTGGAAGACATTCTATATTATTTAAGCAGAAGGGGTTTAATACTTATGCAATGGATCTGTCACAGGATGCAATCAATAAAGCAAGTAGTTGGGCTAAAAATTTAAATTTACAAATTGACTTTAAAGTTGATAATATGACTAATCTTCCATATGATAACGAAATGATGGATGCAATATTTGCATATTATGTTATTTCGCATACGGATACTAAAGGTGTGGTACAAATTTTAAAAGAAATTAGAAGAGTTCTTAAAAATCAAGGAGAAGTATATTTGACTTTTGGATCGAAAGATTCTTGGGGATATAAAAGTAATTGGCCATGTGTAGATGAAAATACTAAAATTAGACTTGAAGATGGTCCTGATAACAATGTGCCTCATTTTTTTGCTGATAGAGAATTGATATATGATTTATTCGGTGGTTTTGAAATTATTGATTTAAAACAAATTATAAAAATAGAAAAGAATAATGATGTAATTAAAGATCATCATCATTATCATGTTTTGGCAAAAAAAATATAAATTAAAAAGGTGAGGTTTATGGAAAAAAAGTATAAAATTGAAGATGGAGAACATAAAGGGGAAGTAATTGTATCTTGGATAATAACTCATGCTTGTCAAGAAAGGTGTGCTTATTGCATAAGCCCAAATAAGCAAAAAGAAATAACATCATTAGAAGAACACTTGGCAATCCAAAATCAATTAATAGACACAGGATTAACTAAGAATAGGTATATTGGTGGAGAGCCATTGACTGTTCCACATTTGGCAGAGTTAATTAAAGAGGCTTCTTTAAGAGGAGTAGATACAAGATTAAGCACTAATGGGATTTATTTAACAAAGGAAAAATTATATGAAATAAAAGATTATTTAAATTCAATAGCATTTCCTTTTGAATCATGCAATGACGAATTAAATCATAATATAAGAGGCACAAATAATCATAGAGAACTAGTTACATCAAGAATAAAAATGGTTAAAGATTTAGGAGATATTGGTGTTTTAATAAATACTTGTGTACATAAGGAAAATCTAAATGAATTAGAAGAAGTTGGTTATTTACTAAATGAATTAGGTGTAGATCACTGGAAATTAAGAAAATTTTATTCTTCAAGTGGTAGGGGTGCAGTTCCAAATAGAGAAAGATTTGATATTACTGAAGAAGAATTTAATTATATTGTAGATAAATTAAAAAAATTGTATCCTAATATGGCTATAGATGGCAGATTACCATCAAAACTTGCTACAAGATTAATGGTATCTCCACAAGGTGAATTATTTAGAATGATTGGTTCAGAAGAAGAAAATATAAATTATGGAAATGTGTTGACAAGAAAATTAAATGTTAAAAAGATATATGATAGAGATAAATGCAATTAAAATAATGAGCCTATTCGTTACTGAATAGGCATTTTTTTAAAAACCAGAGATATATTACGCAGTAAGTGAGGTGTTTTGTTATGGTAGTTTTAGTATTTAATAATGGTAGTACATCACTTAGATTTAGTATTGTAGATACAGACAATAATGTTGTTCTTGCTAATGGTGGTGCCGAAAAAATTGGTACAATTTCTTCTTATTTTAAATATGAAAATAATAGAGGATATACACAAAAAAGAACCATAGAAATAAATAATTCTAATGATGCTTTGGAATTAATAATTAAATCTATTTTTGATGTTAATGTTGGAGTTTTAAATTTAGTTAATGATATTGATGTTATTGGACATAGAGTAGTACATGGAGGAGAAAAATATTTTGAGCCAACATTTATTGATGCTGGTGTATTAAATGATATTGAACAATTGTCATTGTTTTCTCCTTTACATAACAAAAAAATAGCTGAAAATATAAAAAATTGTCAAATACAATTTTATGGAAAAGAAAATATTGCTGTTTTTGATACCTCATTTCATTTAACTATTCCTAAAGAAAATTATTTATATGCAATACCACAAGAATTGTATGAAAAATATAAGATAAGAAAATATGGCTTTCATGGAATATCTTATAATTATGTATTGAATAGATATATAGAGATTAGTGAATCAGAACTTACAAAAGCCAATGTAGTTATGTGTCATTTGGGTGGAGGAAGTAGTATTTGTGCAATAAAAAATGGCAAATCCTTTGATACAACTATGGGACTTTCTCCTTTATCCGGATTAATGATGGCAAGTAGGTCTGGAAGCATAGATCCATCGATGATACCTTATATTATGAATACCTATAATATGTCTGTTGAAGAAGTAATAAATATGTTAAATAAAAATAGTGGATATTTTGCTATATGTAATTCAAAAGATGCAAAGGAAATTGTTGATAGAAGTCTATTAGGTGATGAACAAGCTATTCTTTTAAGAAATATGATTAATAACGACTTTAAAAAGCATTTGTTATCTATGATGGCAAATATTGAAAAAGTAGATGCAATTATTATGACGGGAGGAATTAGTGAAAAAAATATAGAACAAAGGGAATTGCTTTTAAGTAATCTTTCACAATTTGGAATTAAATTAAATAAAGATAAAAACAATAAAGTTTTTGGAGTAGAGGCAATCATAAGTGATGATGAATCAAATATTCCTATTTATGTTATTCCGACAAATGAAGAAAAAGAAATAGCTAATCAATGTAAAAAACTAGTATTAAAAAAAGGAGAAAAAAATGGATAAAAATATAATGTTAATTGGATTAGGTCCACATTCAAAAAGAATTTATATGAATTATTTTAAAAATCATAATATTGAGCCTAAAATATTAGTTGATTTAGAGAGCAACAAGGAAACTATAAAAAAATATTTAATAGAAAATGGTTATACAAATACTATTTTATGGACACTCTCAGATAAGTATAAAGATTGTGAGAATTTACCCGAAAAAGAGTATAAAGAATTATTAAATTTGTGTAAAAAACAAAATGTTAATTATATCATATCATCAACAGAGCCTAAAGCACATAATATGTATTTACAATTTGCATTAAAGAATAATATTAATATATTATCTGATAAGCCTATAACTGTTGTAAAAAATATGAAATCTATTGAAAGTATAAATAAAGTTAAAGAACAATTTGACAATTTATTATTACTATACAAAGATAGTAATTGCAAGTGTAATATAATGTGTCAAAGACAACATCATAGAGGATATGTTTTTATTAAAAATTTGTTAGCAGAAATAATAAAAAAATATAATATCCCAATAACTTATATCGATATATATCATTGTGATGGTAACTGGGAAATGCCACATGATTTAGACAAAGAAAATCATCCATACAAATATGGTTATGGGAAATTGTATCATAGTGGATATCATTTTATTGATTTATTAGCAGAATTAATAAAGTTAAATAATTTAACTGATGATAGCAAAAGAATAACTTATGGAAAAATGTATGGAAATACATTTACTCCAAATGATGAAAAAACTGTTTTTAATGCTAATGATTTTCAAAATATTTTTGGAATAAAGGAATTGTCGGAGCCTTATTCTTCTTTAAAAGATATTGACTATAGTAAATATGGGGGAAAAAATTATTATGGAAATATAGGTTTTTATAATTGTGATAATAAAATGATAACCACTGCAACTATTAATTTATTACATTATGGATTTTCAAGGAGAGGATGGTTTGAATCGAGAGATTATTATAAGAAAAATGGTAGAATAAGACATGAGCGAATTAATATACAAGTTGGTCCTTTATTAAATATTCAAGTTCATAGTTATCAGTCAAAAGAAATAAAAGATAGAGAAAATAATATAAATGAAACATTAACTGGAGGATTAGAACATTTTGATATAGATATTTATAGAAATGTTGATATTATTGGTGGTGTTCCATTTCAAAGAATTCAGTTAAGGGATTTATATGGTGATGAGTTAGGAAAAGGAAACTTTATAGGGTACAACGAATTAAGTAGGGAAGTATTTATTAATGAATTTTTATATGGTGATTCAAATAAAGGAGATTTAAAAGAGCAAAAATTAGCCATGGAAATAATGTATACTGCTTCTAAAATTATTTATAACAAAGATAATAATCTTATTCAAATTGAAAAATTTGATATACCTAGATAAAATTAAAATTAGATATTATTGGTTTATTATTAGTTTGTAATTGTATTTTATTTGTATTTTTGGTAAAATATGTGCGGAAGTGATGAAAGTGAAAAAGCCTGATTTTAAGGAAGCAAGAAAGAGATATAATAATAAGGTAAGTGTTATTCGTGATTTTAAGATTGATGATTGTATGAAAGATATTGGTAGAAATAAGAAGTATTTAGTTAAAACATATGGTTGTCAAATGAATGAGAGGGATTCTGAGAATATATGTGCAATGTTAGAAGGTATGGGGTATATTAAAACTAGTACAATAGATGATGCGGATTTGGTTATATTAAATACATGTGCTATTAGGGAAAATGCTCATAATAAAGTTTTTGGTATGCTTGGAAGACTTAAGCATATTAAAGAATCAAGACCTATTATGATTGGTTTATGTGGATGTATGGCTCAAGAAGAGGTTGTTGTAGAAGAAATTCTTAATAAACATAAGTATGTTGATATTGTATTTGGTACTCATAATATGCATATGCTTCCTAGTATTATTTATAATAGAATAAATAGTGATGAAAGACAAATAGAAGTGTGGAGTAAAGAAGGAGATATTATTGAGGATATTCCTATAAAAAGAGAAAGTAAGTATAAAGCATGGGTTAATATTATGTATGGTTGTGATAAGTTTTGTACATATTGTATTGTGCCATATACAAGAGGTAAACAAAGAAGTAGATTAAAAGAAGATATTATTAAAGAGGTTGTTGATTTAGTAAATGAGGGTTATGTAGAAGTAACATTGCTTGGTCAAAATGTTAATGCTTATGGTAAAGATATAGAAGGTTATAATTATAATTTTTCTAATTTATTAGAAAGTGTTAGTAAAACTGGTATTAAAAGAATAAGATTTGTAACTAGTCATCCATGGGATTTTACTAGTGATATGATTAGAGTAATTAAAGAGAACACTAATATTCTTCCATATATACATCTTCCTGTGCAAAGTGGTAGTGATAGAATACTAAAATTAATGGGTAGAAAATATACAAGGGAATCATATCTTTCTTTAGTGCATGAATTAAAAGAAAACATACCTAATTTATCTCTTACTACAGATATAATAGTAGGATTTCCTAATGAAACAGAAGGAGATTTCCTAGATACCCTTAGCATTGTAAATGAATGTAAATATGATTCAGCATATACATTTATTTATTCCCCTAGAGTAGGCACACCTGCTGCTCGTATGAAAGATAATATACCTCTTTCTGTAAAAGAAGAAAGACTTAAGAGGTTAAATGATCTTGTTAATAAATATTCAAAGGAATCTAATGATAAATATCTTAATAAGATTGTTCCTGTATTAATAGATGGTAAAAGTGAAAAAGAGGGTATGCTTTGTGGATATTCTGACACTAATAAACTTGTTAATGTTAAGGCAAGTGAAGATTATATAGGTAAAATAGTTAATGTAAAAATTACAACTGTAAAAACATGGAGTTTAGATGGAGAATTATGTGAATAATTTAGTTATTGATGGTATTGATGAGTTAATAAGTGAAATAAAGAAAAGTGATACTTATAAAGAATATATATTATTATTAGATAAAGTTAGTAAATCAAATGAAATTAATAATTTAACTAAAGAAATAAGATTATTAAATAAACAATTAGTATTAACACCATCAATAAAACTTGAAAAAGAATTAAAAGAAAAAGAAAAAAAGTTAAATGATATACCTCTTTATTTAGAATTTAAATATAAATTAGAAGAATTAAATAATATACTTATTATTATTAAAAATAAAATAGAATTATTTATTAAAGAAGATATAATTTTAGATTAATTATGTCTTTTTTTGTAATATTTTTATTATATTTTATATAAAATTTATTAGGAGTGTGATTATGTTTAAAAAGTTTATTAAGTCTTATAAGATGCCTATTATTCTTATTTTATCTATGATAATTGGTACAATAATAGGTCTTGTGGTTGATGATGTTAGTTATATTAAACCATTTGGAGATATATTTTTAAATTTAATGTATACAATAGTAGTGCCTTTAGTGTTTTTTACTATTTCATCTAGTATTGCTAATATGGTTAATTTAAAAAGATTAGGTAAAATTTTAAAATATGTATTTATTGTATTTGTAATAACTAGTGCTATATCTTCTATATTTATGCTTTTTGGTATTTCTTTAGTAGATATTACTAAAGGTGTAAATATAACTATGGATATAGGATTAAAAAATGATGTTGATATTGGTAGTAAAATAGTAAGTGCTTTAACTGTAAGTGATTTTAGTGATTTATTTAAAAGAAGTAATATGTTACCTTTAATTATATTTTCTTGTATTTTTGGAATAAGTGTTGCTAAAATTGAAAATAAATCTAATAATATTAAATCTTTATTAGAAAATATGTCTTTAGTAATGATGAAGATAGTTAAAATAATTATGTACTATTCACCAATTGGATTATGTGCTTATTTTGCAACATTAGTTAATGAATTTGGTGGAGAATTAATGGGTAGTTATGCAAAAGTTATGGTATTTTATTATATTATTTGTATATTATATTTTCTTATATTTTATACTATATATGCATATATTGCAGGAAGAGGTAAGGGAGTAAAATTATTTTATAAAAATATTTTACCAGTAGCAGTCACATCCTTTGCAACACAGTCATCTCTTGCAAGTTTACCAACTAATTTAGAATGTACTGAAAAAATGAATATTCCAAAAGATGTAAGAGAAGTAACTCTTCCAATTGGCTCAACTATGCATATGGAAGGCTCTAGTATGGGTGCAATACTTAAAATAGTGTTTTTATTTGGAATATTTAATATGGAATTTAGTGGTATACATACAATTTTAGTAGCAGTTTTAATATCAGTTCTTTCTTCTGTTGTAATGAGTGGAATACCTGGAGGTGGTTTAATTGGAGAAATGCTTATAGTGTCTCTTTATCAATTACCAATGGAAGCATTTCCTATAATTGCTACAATAGGTTGGTTAATAGATCCGCCTGCAACACTTATGAATGTATGTGGTGATACTGTATCTAGTATGCTTGTTAGTAAAATGGTTGATAAAAAACTCTAAGAGTTTTTTTCTTTAAAATTTATTAATAAATATGTACTTTATTTCTTCTATTTGATACAATTAAATGGGTGATATAATGATATATTTAGATTATTCTGCAACAACTCCAGTAAATAAAGATGTACTTAATACTTATGTTGAGTCTTCTATTAAATATATTGGAAATGCTAATTCATTACATAAATTAGGAACTGATTCTAAAAATTTAATTGATTTAGCTACTAAACAAATTGAAGATATATTAAAATTAAAAGATAAAGAAGTAGTGTACACTAGTGGATCTAGTGAAGCTAATAACTTAGTTATAAAAGGTGTTTTAAGTAAATATAAAAATAGAGGTAAACATATTATTACAACTCATTTTGAGCATTCTTCTATATATGGACCACTTAATTATATGAGTAATTTTGGATTTGAGGTTGAGTTTGTTAATACTGATGAAAATGGTTGTGTTGATTTAAATCATTTAAAAAGTATTATAAGAGATGATACTATTTTAGTTAGTATTTCAAGTGTTAATAGTGAAATAGGTATAATACAACCTATAGAAGAAATTGCAAAAATAATAAAAAATTATCCGAAATGCTATTTCCATTCTGACATGACACAAAGTATTGGTAAAATAGAAATCTCCTTTGCTGATGTGGATTTTGTAAGTTTTTCGGCACATAAATTTTTTGGTGTAAAAGGTATTGGGTGTTTAGTTAAGAATAAAAGCATAGTTATTGATCCACTTATTCATGGCGGGAAAAGTACCAGTGTATATAGAAGTGGTACCCCAGCACTTCCTTTAATAGTGTCTATGTCTAAAGCACTAAGACTTATTTATACTGATTTTGATTTAAAGTATAAACATGTTTTAAATTTAAATAGTTATTTAAGATGTGAACTAAGTAAGATTAGTAATGTTTATATAAATAGTAATGATAAATGTATTCCACATATATTAAATATAAGTGTAATTGGTATTAAACCAGAAACATTGTTGCATGCTTTAGAAGAGTATGATATATATATATCTACTCAAAGTGCATGTTCAACATCTAGTAGTTCTAAAGCTGTTTATGCACTTACTAAAAGTGAAGAAAGAAGTAAAAGTAGTGTTAGAATAAGTTTATCTTATTTAACTACAAAAGAGGAAGTTATTTCTTTTGTTTCTTGTTTAAATAAATGTATAGAAAGATTGGTGTAGTATGAAAGTAGTTAGAATAGGTGCAGTTTGGTGTGGTAGTTGTCTTGCAATGAAAAGAAAATGGAATGATATAGAGAAAGATTATTCTATTGATACAGTTGATTTAGATTATGATATTGATACAGATGAGGTTAATAAATATAATATTGGGGATAAATTACCTGTTTCTATATTTTTTAAAGATGGTGTAGAAGTTGAAAGACTTATTGGAGAAAAGAATAAAGATGATATTATAAATATCATTAATAAATATAAGTAGGTGTGTTATGAAGAAGATTAAGAAAATATTATTTGTTTTATTATTTATGCTATTTATTCCCCTTACTGTGTTTGCTAAAGAGAATGAGGTAAAATTATATTTCTTTCATCAAAATGGATGTCCTCATTGTGAAAAAGAAAGTGAATTTTTAGAAAGTATTAAAGATGAATATTCCTATTTAACAATAGTAGATTATGAAGTAAGTGGAAATCCTATTAATTATAATTTATTTGTAAGACTTATGGAGGAAACTAATATTAATAAGACATCTGTTCCATTTACAATAGTAGGTACAGATTATTATATAGGATATGATTCAAAAACAAGTGTATCTGATGAGATAAGAGATAGTATAGAGAAGTTTTATGAAAGTGAAGATTATATTGATGTAGTGTCAATGGTAAAGAATAAAGAAGATATTAGTAATATAGAATTTAATAAAGAAGTAGGTAGTGAAAAGGTTATACCATTACTTGGAAAGATTAATGCTAAAAATGTATCTTTACCACTTGTTTCAATGGTTTTAGGGCTAGTTGATGGATTTAATCCTTGTGCAATGTGGGTGCTTTTGTTTTTAATAAGTATGTTATTTAATATGAAAGATAAGAAGAAAATGTGGATTCTTGGAATAACATTTTTATCAACTTCAGCGCTTGTTTATTTGCTTATTATGGCATCATGGTTAAAGGTTGCAGTTGGTTTTACAACTATTAAATGGGTTAGAGTATTAATTGCTTTAGTAGCGTTTATTGGTGGTATTATTAATTTAAATAGTTATATAAAAAGTGTTAAAAGTAAGACTGATGGTTGTACAGTTGTAGAAGATAAGAAAAGAAAAAAGATATTTAAAAAGATTAGGGATATTGTGCATGAAAAAAAGTTTATTTTATCAATGATTGGAATTATTACTTTAGCAATATCAGTTAATTTAATAGAACTTGCATGTTCAGCAGGACTTCCTTTAGTGTTTACTCAAATTTTAGCACTTAATTCTTTATCAAAATTAGAATATGCTTTATATATGATAATATATATTTTATTCTTCTTATTTGATGATATATTTATATTTGTAGTGTCTATGAATACATTAAGTTTAAAAGGTATTTCTAGTAAATATGGTAAATATTCTCATTTAGTAGGTGGAATAATAATGGTTATTATAGGAATACTTATGATATTTAAACCAGAGTGGTTAATGTTTAATTTTTAGCTATTTTA
>CAZKUP010000018.1:0-15776 GCA_964555985.1 uncultured Clostridium sp.
TAATCTTTAACATCAATTCTTTTTAATCCAATTATTTTCCCACTTATTTTATTAACCAATTCAAAATAATCAAATAAATCATCAACCTGCTTTAATATTGAACCAGTAAATTCTTTTCTATCGCGAAATTCAATTTTGTTAGTTCCATTAAAAAGAGCAAATTTTATCAATTGTTTCGTTCATATCAATTTTTATATTAAAAAAGTAAATAAAAACCGAACTTTAAAAGTTCGGATAATTTTTAAATGGAGGGCCTAGTCGGATTTGAACCAACGCTCGGGGAGTTGCAGTCCCATGCCTTACCACTTGGCTATAGGCCCATCACACTTATAATATTACACGAAATAATAATTTTTTTCAACCCCATTTATATAATTAAATGCAAAAAAAACTAAAATAATTACAAAATTACTTTAGTTTATATACATATTCTTTATCTCTTACATTAATAACAAGACTAATTTCAGATGCATCTTTTAAACTTTCTGTTGTGGATAAGTATATCTCATTTTTAATATTTACTGGTGTTATATTATTTATTTCCTGTGTATAAGTACAATTATTATATTTATATTTTATTTTTACATATTTATTTATAAAATCATTAAATGATATTTTACCACTATAATCATATTTAAAATATAAAACTAATCCAGTATTATTAATTATATATTTTGTTTTATTGTCTACTTCATATGTAAACTTATCTTTTAATGTATAATGAGAAATATTTAATTTTATATCCATAAATTTACTTTCAATACTTAGTTGTTCACCAATATTTTTATTTACACTTGTTCTATTTATATCTATATTTTCAGGTACAATTATAGTTCTATAATATTTAGCAGTTACTTCTTTATTTTTAACACTAAGCTTATCTGTATATCTAATAATCATTTCTTTATCTAAAATAGAGTCATCAATTACATATACAGCAATATAATCCTTTGATTCTTTTGATATTTTATAATCTTTATAACCATTTCCTAAATCAATAAAATAATCATAATAATTAAGTTTAGGCATATATACTTCATCTTCTACTTCAAGTCTTAAATTATTAAGATTAATACCTCTTTTTTCTTCTTTTTTATTTTCAATATTAAATTTAACAATCAAATAGCTACTATTTCCTTTTAATAATGTATTACCACTAAAGTCTTTTTTAGTAGTATAAACATTTTTTATCTTAAAATTAAAGTTTTTTAAATCAATAACCTCATTTACTTTATATCTCTTATTTTCAGCAAGACTTTTAGCATAAAATGTAAATGGTATAACAACAAATAACAATATTGCAATCAATAATATTACAAATTTATTTTCAAAGAAAAATGATTTATACTCTTCTATTTGCATACGAGTTTTCATTTTCAAGTTATCACTATTAAATCTAGTAGCAACTTCTATTTCTTCATCATCTTCTTCTGTAATTTTTAACTCTTGATAATCTTCCCAAAAGTTAAATTTCTTTATATCAAAACCTATTGCTCTTACAAACGAAAACCCAACAACTATAACTTGTATACAAATTCCAATAAACCAAAAATCTCTTATAATTCTTGCAATTCTTGGATCTAAACCATCAAAAACAATAGTTGTAATAAGCCCTCTTGATATAATTGAACAAATAATTAATACAAGATAAAAAATTGAACTTATTAAATATAATAAAATTGGTTTATCTTTTCGCTTAAAAAGAACAACTATTGATGTACACGCTAAAAAAAGAAAAAACGATGCAAAAATAATAATAAGTGGTATTGTTTCTCCAACTAAATTTTCACTCTCAATAAATTGTCTTGTAGATGCATATTCATTAAAGAAAGCAAATGTATTATAAGTTTTATATAATACGAAAAAAGAAAAAACAAATATAAAAAAATTTATAAGTCTAAAATTCTTTATTAAAAAAGCATAAGGTTTTCTTATAACCATAGCATCACCCCTTTATAATAATAATTATACTACAAAAATAATATTTATAAAAGCACTTATTCAATTATAATACTATCAAAATCACTATCATACTGATACATATATTTTATACTATTAATATTTTTTTCATAATTACTTTTTAAACTAATAGAAAAGGCTATATATGAATCATTTCCATCACCAGTGCCTACATAATTATTAATCTCTATACCACCAATTAATTTATAATCCTTAGGTATAACTTCCTTAGTATCCCCATATACAATAGCATTATTTTCTGTATCAATACTTAAATTAACCTCTTCATCTTCATATAATATATTATAACAATTCGTACCACAAGAAGATATTTTAGTAATTTTATTATTTAAAAAATCACTTTGTATTTTATTGTTTAATACAATTGCAAAAGCTTTATAATCATTCTTTGCTATATTTTTTAATTGTTGTTGTTGTAATGAAATAGTTGTTTTAAAAAATGCAATAGAAACTCCTGTTATAAGAGTAAAAGTTACTAAAACTTCTATTAAAGTAAATCCTCTATTTTTTTTCATTTAATCACACCCTTAGTATAATTTAATTATATAATTAAATTAAAAATATTGCAATTAAAAAATAAGATACATTTATCTTATTCTTCACTATTAAAAATTTTATTAATTATATCTTTAGAATTTTCTAAAAACATTGGTAATAATTCTTTAATTAATTTACTATCTTTTATTTCAACAATCTCATCATTATCTATATATCCAAACATAACTTTACCATTATTATTAATATCAGATAAATATAAATAAGTTTTATCTTTATAATCTACCTTACTAGCAATTACATATTCTTTATCATCATCAAATACAATAACATCTTTTATTTCCATACTATTTAGTTTTTCCTTTCTCAATATCTAAATATTTCTTTATTTCATCATCACTTACACCTAAATCATGTAATTCATTAATGCAAGCATTTTTTAATTTTTCATTTTTAGTAAATATGTCTAATTGTTCTTTATCATTTAATAACAGAAATAATTTATTTCCTTGTTTAGAACATAAAAGCACATCACTTATATTAAAATGTTTACCTTATTTCGTAATAATAGAGTAATTATTACTCTCATCATTCATACTTTCACCTCATTTATAGAATACACTTTGCATAAAATAATGTCAATTATGTATTTATAGTTTTACAATTTGTTTACAAAAAAAGATACAAAAATGTATCTTAAATTATAGTTGCTACTAAAATAGCTATTACACATAGTATTAATACTGCTGCTAGGAATTTCCAAACATATTTTAAATAGTTTTTATATCCTTCTTCAACATATCCAAGTCCTACCATAAGAAGTATACTTGATGGCGCAACTAACATTGCAAATCCATATGCTACTTGCACAATTAATCCCCAAATTTCAGCAATTGCTTCACTACTTGTTGCATAGTAAACCATTGATAAATTATATTGAGCAGAATAACTTAAATCTACTAAGAATGGAGATGATATTAATGTTGATAATGAAATTAATGCAACATTTCCACCTTTTGTTAAATAATAAATTACTGTACCCATAAATCCTGAATTAAGTGTAAATATAAGTACTAAATTCATAAGAGATGCAAGTAAAGCAATACCTGCAAATTTCTTTATACCCTCTACACAAGCATCAACCATTTCTCTAAGTTTTAATGATTCAACAATTGTAAGAAGTATTATAGCAACTGCTATTGTTGGATATAATGAATTATAAGTCCATGCACCAAACACTTCAAATGAACCTAGTATAGCGTCAAATACAGCAAATTCACCAATTTTAACATTTTGAAGTCCAGCATATGCTTTTTGGAATATTTCATTATTACTCCATTTTGTTAAGCCTAAAACAAATATAATATATAATAATGAAGTTATAATCATAAATGCAATTCCTTTAACATTTATATCTATTTCTGCATTTCTTTTTTCAGGAACAAACATAATAGATTCTTCTATTTCATTCTTTTCTTCTTTTGATTTAACCTTAAGAACATAAAGTATTGTTAATAATACTAATACTACTAATAAACCTACTTTAACCCAAATAAATTTATTTCCATTAAATTGTGCCATTTCATTAATAATAGCATTTGATATTTGTCCAATAAGGCCAATTGTACTTGCTCCTACTGTAGCAAATACTGATTGTACTTTTGTATATTTTAATTTAGTAAGTACAATAACTGAAAGTGGTACAAACATAAATAACTCAATATACATACCAGTAAGTGCAGTTGTTAGTGCATAAAATAAAACTGTAAGTATTAAGAAAATATATTTTCTTTTCTTTGTTAATGATACTATTTTATCAACAGCACCCTTAAATGCACCTGTTCTATTTGCAACACCATAGAACATACCAACAAATAATATAAATATTGCTGGTTTAATAAAATATTGTGATATTACTTCTAAAGAAGTAAATATATCTGCAAAACCTGTTGGTGTAATACTACCAATTGATACACCAGTAGAACCAATTGTTGCAGATGGAATAACCCATGTTAATAGAAAAGTTATTCCAAGCATTATTCCAAATGCTTTCCATAATTTTTTGTTTTTCATAAATTTCTCCTTCTATTTATTTTTCATAAGAGGAAATAAAATAACCTCTCTTATATTTTCAGAACCTGTTATCATCATTACAAGTCTGTCAATACCAATACCTAAGCCTCCTGCAGGTGGCATACCATATTCTAAAGCTTCAATATAATCTTCATCCATATCAGTAGCTTCATCATTTCCTAAATCTTTTTCTTTTAATTGATTTAAAAATCTTTCTTCTTGATCAATTGGATCATTTAATTCAGTAAATGCATTTCCATATTCAGAACCACAAATAAATATTTCAAATCTTTGTGTAAATCTTGGATCCTTACATTTTTTAGCAAGTGGACTTACTTCTATAGGATATTCACAAACAAATGTAGGTTCAATTAATGACTCTTCTACAAATGTTTCAAAGAACGCATTAATAATATGTCCTACTTCGAAATGTTCTTGTACTTCAACATTAAATTTCTTAGCAAGTTCTAAAGCTTCATCTAAAGACATTTCTTTATAAAAATCCACTCCTGTTTTTTCCTTAATTAAATCTAGCATTTTAGCACTTTTAAATGGCTTAGAAAAATCAATTGTTTGACCTTTCCATTCAACAATATATGTACCTAAAGCATCATATACACATTTTCTAAATATATCCTCACATACTTTTTTCATACCATCTAAGTCAGTATATGCTTTATATAATTCAACAGTAGTAAATTCAGGATTATGTTTTCTATCCATACCTTCATTTCTAAATAATCTACCTATTTCATATACTCCATCCATACCACCTACTAATAACCTTTTAAGTGATAATTCAGTAGCAATTCTCATATACATATCTAAATCCAAAGTATTATGATGAGTAACAAAAGGTCTTGCAGCAGCGCCACCTAATACTGTACCTAAAATAGGAGTTTCTACTTCAACATACCCATTGCTATCTAAATAATTTTGAATGCTTCTTATAATCTTAGGTCTCATAAATGCTACTCTTCTCGCATCTTCATTCATAATTAAATCAACATATCTTCTTCTAAATCTTTCTTCAACATCAGTAAGTCCATGAAACTTCTCTGGAAGAGGTCTTAGTGCTTTAACTAAATGAGTATACTTAAGAGCTTTTACACTTAACTCACCCATATGAGTTCTAAATACTTTACCATCAATACCAACAATATCACCTATATCTGCTGTACTAAATAACTCATATTCATCCTCACCAACATTATCAAGTTTAACATAAATCTGAATTTGTCCATATTTATCTTGAATATGCATAAATCCAGCTTTACCTTTTCCTCTTTTTGTCATTATTCTACCAGCAACTCTTACAGTAATATCTTTTTCCTCTAATTCCTCATTAGAATACTCACTATATAATTCTTTTATAGTTTTAGAGTCAGATGTTACATCAAATCTAGAACCAAATGGATCAATATTTTTTTCTAATAACTTCTTTGCTTTTTCTCTTCTAACTAATTCTTGTTCAGAAAACTCTCTCATAAATTAACACTCCTCATATTCATTTTATACTAAAAAATAAGCATTGTAAATAAAATGCCCATTTTTTTTAATAAAACATTTCTTTTTTTATCATAAATAGTAATATAAAAATATAACAAAAAGAATAGTACTTATTTAAAAAATATGTTATAGTTAAATTGGTGATGTTATGAATACAATAGAAAAATTATTAAATAAATTATTTGATTTAGGAATTCAAGTACTGATTGCTTTTATAATTATTGTTGTTGGTTTTAAACTAATTAAAATTTTAGAGAAAAATTTAAGAAAAGAACATAAGATGGATAAGATTGATAAATCTGTTAAAAGTTTTACAATAAGTATTTTATCTATTTCTTTAAAAATACTTTTGCTAGTTGTTGCTGCTGGAATTATGGGTATTCCTACAACTTCTTTTATTACAATTATTGGTTCTGCTGGTGTTGCTATTGGTCTTGCTCTTCAAGGAGGATTATCTAATTTAGCTGGTGGAATTATGCTTCTTATATTTAAACCTTTTAAAATTGGAGATTATATTGAATCTGAATCAAGAGAAGGTACAGTTAAGGAAATAAGTATGTTTTATACAGTTATTACTACTAGTGATAATAAAGTAATACATTTACCAAATGGTAATTTATTAAATAATGAAATAGTTAATTATAGTACTAATGATGAAAGAAGATTAGATTTAGAATTTAATGTATCTTATAATACTAAAATTGATAAAGTTAAAAAAGTTATTAATGAAGTAATAGATAATACTCATTTTGTATTAAAAGATAAAGATATTATAGTAAGAATATTAAATCAAAAAGATAGTTCTATTACTTATACTGTAAAAGTTTGGGTTAAAAAAGAAGATTATTGGAATACATATTTTGACTTACAAGAAAATATAAAAGAAGCATTTGATAAAAATAATATTGAAATACCTTATCCACAATTAGATATACATCAAAAAAACTGAAAATTTCATTTTTTCAGTTTTTATTTTTGATATTTTAATTCACCCATCCTTGATGTGGGTACATAACCAGGAGAACATTTTATTAAATCAGGTATTCTATTTACAACTGTTGCACATGTTAATTCAACCGTATTTGGTCTTTCTACAACAAATGTAGTATCCGCATCTCCTTTTATTGTCCAAATATTTTTATCACAATCATCTTTTGAATATACTTTACCAATACACTCACTTACAATTGTAATTCCTTCTTTTGTTTTTGTAGTTACAACTGCACTCATTCCAGTTGCATCTCCTTTTTTTATATTCATTTTAAGTGTAGTAGAATAAATATCTTCAGTATGAGTCATTGGTACACATTTTTGTGTTTGTGATATAACAGTAAGTCCTAATTTATCACATAACCACCCATTTGTACTCCACATATAACTTGGTGAATATTCTCCACTTTCTATTAATTTATTTCTCTTTTCTACACTTATTTCATCAGCACTAGCAACATTCTTTTCAAATTCATCCATTGTTAACCCCGCACCATGAGCTTTTGCAAGTGCAATACCATAATCTTCTACATTATAAGAAGAACTTCCTTTTATCATTGTAATTCCATTTGTCGCACCACAAATATTTGTAATTAAATTACCCCAAAATGCATCCTGATATCCACTTCCTGTTATCGTACATTTGTTTGCTATTGCAATATCATTTAATTCCTTAGTTATTTTAGGTGATGAATTCATAGGATAAAATGCTTCTTCACATGTTGTAATTGTATTAACTCCATTTAATGCACATATTTTTAATGTATCATATACATCTTTCATTAAACTCATTGTAGTAACTATTGCAACATCAGGTTTAGTTGTTTTTAAAGATAAATCTAATGAAGAAATATCTTGTATTTTAATTTTTACTCCATCTATATTCATAACACTTTCAATATCTTTTCCTATAATTTCTTTATTAATATCAAAAGCTCCTACTAATTCATATCCATTGTTAATTGCATATCTCACTGTATAAAGTGCCATCTTTCCACAACCTATTTGTACAAATTTTATTTTATTCATAT
The DNA here is from genome assembly GCA_964555985.1 of uncultured Clostridium sp. GTDB lineage: Bacteria > Bacillota_I > Bacilli_A > RF39 > UBA660 > CAG-1193. The sequence goes on from CAZKUP010000018.1 coordinate 8,079, forward strand.
TTTTCCTCCAATTTTATTATATAAAACAAAAAATAAATGTGTCAATTAAAACCCACTTATTCGACATTTGTTTTACATAACAATTTTACTTTGCTCTTTACACTATTTATTTTTCCATTTATTTCTTCTTCATTTTTACACATTTCTAAATATTCAATAATCTTTTTTATTATTTTAATATGTATACAATTTAATTCTCTATTGTTAAGTAAATAATCAATTATATTTATTGTTTCTTTAACATATCTATTTCTAAATGATTTATCTCTATCTTTTAAATCAGAAACATTATCTAGTCTATCACATAATTTTATAATTAATGCTTCATTTGTCATATTTTCCATTTTTATTTCCAAATATTTTGTTTTACCAAGAGAAGTTTTTAACTCTTCATCATTAGTTAGTTCTACTACTATACTTGCAACTTGTGATCCAAATTTACCTACTAAGTCATAATGTGTTATATCAGTATCTTCTAGGGTATCATGTAAATATGCACTTGCAAGTAATGTTTCGTTTATATCTTCTTCATCAAAATCTTGTAAATAATCTGCAACTCTAATTGGATGAGTTATGTATTCTGTGCCATCTTTTCTATATTGACCATCATGCATTTTTGTTGCAAAATCTAAGGCATCTTTTGATGCTTTATAAACATCTTCATCTTGAATAATATCAAACTCTTTTAAATTAGACAATGCATGCTTATCAATTTTGCACATATACACAACTTTATAAAGTCCACTACTATCAATTTCATTTATTACTTCAAATAATTTTTCTCCTTTTTCTACTAATCTAATTATAAAATTAGAATTTAATCTATTTATACATATAATTAAATGAGAATATTTAGTTTTATCAATACTTTTATATAATTTCTTAACTTCATCTTTTGACATAATACTTCACCTTCAAATTATAGATAATTATAATACAAAAATTTAACTCTTACAACAAATAAATATAAAATTGTGTAAATTAAATCAATTATACACAATAGGTATGCTATAATGAATAAGAGGTGTGTTATGAAAAAAGTAGAATTACATTTACATTTAGATGGTTCTGTGCAAATAGATACAATTAAGAAAATTAAAAATACAAATGATGAAATTAAAAATAAATTAATTGCTAAAGATAAATGCAATAATTTAAGTGAATATTTAGAAAAATTTGATTTACCTATTGAATGTATGCAAACAAAAGATAATTTAAAATTAATTGCTAAAGAACTTGTTGATTATTTAGAAAAAGAAAATGTTATATATTCAGAAATAAGATTTGCACCAATGTTTCATACAAAAGAAGGATTAACTTATGAAAGTGTTGTAGAAAGTGTATTAGAGGGGCTTAAATCTAATAGCAAAGTTAAAACTAATTTAATATTATGTATGATGAGAGGTGCGAAAGAAAGTGATAATATTCATACTATAGAGGTATGTGAAAAATATTTGAATAAAGGTGTATGTGCTCTTGATTTAGCAGGTGCAGAAGATAAATATCCTCTTTCTAATTATATTTCTTTATTTGAAATTGCTAGAAAGAAAAATATACCATTTACTATACATGCTGGTGAAAATGGTGATTATAATGAGGTTTTATTAGCAGTAAAAATGGGTGCGAAAAGAATTGGACACGGAATACATGCAATAGATGACACTACTACGCTTAATATATTAAAAGAAAAAAATATTTTATTAGAAATATGTCCAACAAGTAATGTGCAAACTAATTCTATTAATGAATATAAAGATCATCCTATTTATAAATTATATAAAGATGGTATTAAAGTATGTATTAATACTGATAATAAAACTGTATCTAATATTACTTTAACAGAAGAGTATAATAAATTATTAGATACATTCCCATTTTCTGAAAATGATTTAATTAATATGAATATAAATGCTATTGATGCTTCATTTTTAAGTATAGAAGAAAAAGAAAAATTAAAGAAATTATATATGGAGTAAAAAATGATAGAAGTAGAAAAAGAAGTTTATAAGTTATTAAATAATGATAATTCTGGTCATGGATTTGATCATGTTAAAAGAGTATTAGATTTATCACTTAAATTTGCTAAAAACGAGCATGCCGATGAGAATTTAGTAGCGTTAATTGCTCTACTGCATGATGTTGATGATTATAAGTTATTTGGCACTACAAATGAAGAAAATTTGACTAATGCTAAAGAAATTATGAATAAAGCAAATATTAATATAAATGTTCAAAAAAAAGTAATATCTGCTATAAAGAGTATTGGTTATAGTAAGTCTTTAAAAGGTATAAGACCAAATACTATTGAAGGAAAAATAGTAAGTGATGCTGATATGTGTGATGCATTAGGAGTAAATGGAGTACTTAGAACATTTAAATATAGTATTAAAACAAATAAACCATTTTTTAATAAAGAAATTTTTCCAACAGAAAATATGGATGCATCTACATATAGAACAAAAGATTCTGGTAGTAGTGTATGTCATATATTTGAAAAAATATTAAAACTAAAAGGGTTAATGCTAACTAAATCTGGTAAAAAAGAAGCTATTAAAAGAGATAAAATAGTTATTGATATACTTTATCATTTATTTGATGAAGAAAATGAATCAGAATGGAAACAATATTTAGATAATTATTTAGAAAAGAGATAAATAAAAAAACACAAAATTGTGTTTTTTTCTATGCAGCCATTGATCTACCATTATCTTCAGTTAAGTTTGATTCTCCTAATGCTTCAGATATAGTAGAATATATTGCTTGAATTTGTTTATCTTTTGTTTCATTAACACGTTTTAATTCAGCAGCATGACTTTCTTTCATACTTGATATTTCACTTGCATGTTTTTCTTTTAATTCTTCAAGCATTTTCTTTAATGAATCTATTTCATCACTCTTAGATTGAGTTACCTCATCTAACTTAGCTTCTAACTTAGAAATAGTACCCTTACTATTTGCTTCACTCTCTTCTAATTTAGATGATAATCTTTCATTTTCTTTTGACAATTCAGAATTCTTAGTAGTTAAATCACTTACTTTTGCTTCATATTCTGAATTCTTTTCTTTACTCATATTTAATTCATCTTTTAATGATTCATTCTTAGCAGTTAATGACTTTATTGTTGTATCTTTTTCAGTCATTGTATTATTAACTCTTTGTAATCTAGCAAGTATTTGTGCTTGAGTAATAGTAGGTTTATCAGCTGTTTCAACTGTTTTTTCTTCATCAGTAGCTTTTCCAAGTAATGAATCTATTTTATCCTCAGCACTTCTTTCATCTACTGTTTCTGAAACACACTCTTGTTTTGGAGTTACTTCTTTACTTATTAAATTACCAATCTTATCTTCTAAATCATTATTTGTTTCTAATTTAGGTTCACTAACTTCATCATTACTTTTTTCTTCTTTATCTTCTAAAGATGCATTTATTTGAGTTGGCTCACTTACAAAATCAAATGCTGTAGCACTATTTTCTTCTGTATTAGTATCAAAATTATATTCAAAAGATGGGAATTTATATATATCTGTATTTTCATTAATTGTAGGAAGTACAACATTTTCTTCTTGTGGTTCTACTGTAGGTAAACCCTCTGGTTCTATATTTTGCTCCTCTTGTGAAATAGTTGGTATCTCAAAAGAAGGCATTACTGGTTCTGTTTCTTGTTCTACAGTTGGTTCAATAGTTGGAACTTGCTCTAATGTTGGCTCTAATGTAACATTTTCATCATTTTCTAAAGAATCATCCCATGTACTTGGAACCACTTCTCCTCCTAAATGATTAATCATATCAACACTTGGCATTTCTACTTCATTTTTAGTAGGTACAACTCTTTCCATTCCTTCAAACCATTTAGAAGAAACTCTATTTATTTTACTAACTAATGCTTGAGTAAATAAAACTGCTCTATTAGTTGTAAGTGTTACCTTATTTCCTTCTAAATAATTTAATATATCATTAATATGAGATAAATTAGTTAAATCAATTAATGATTCCTTTTTTTCTACAGTATTTTCTTGTACCTTAGTTCCTTCATTTTTATCAAATACTCTTTTAATTTTATCTTTAACAGCAGTTTTTATTCTAACTGCTCTATTCATAATATTTTCATTAACTCTTAATGAAAAATCATCATATAAATAAGTAATTTCTACACTATTTGTCATACTTATTCCCTCCTAAATATTATTCCTCACTCTTTGCTACTTCTTTCATAACTTCTTTAACAGCAGTCCATTCCTCATCAGATTCAATTGCTCCTAAAGAATACATATTATCTTTTTCAATTAACTCAGAAGCATAAATTTTAACCATTTCATTTTCATCTACTTCATTTAAAGTATATAAAATATAGTTCTTATTATATTTTTTTACTGTAAATGCTGATAAAACTTCAGCTTCCTTTTCATTTCCTTGTTCATCTAATACTATCATTGTTCTTTTTTTATCATCCATATAGTTCACCTCTATCTATTCTTTTATATAAATACATTATACACAACTTTTTTACTTTTGTACATACTTTTTTAAAATAAAATGCTTACAATTATATGCACAATTATTTTTAATATAATCATCAACCAATTTTATATTATTTATTTGACTACATCTTTTATTATCTTCATCATAAAAACCTTTTAATCTAAGTTTGCCATATGCCCAGTCACCCACTATATAGTCAAATGGAATAAAGTAGTCAGTTGCTTTTTCTTTAACTTGATCATAATCAAATCCATCTTTAATATTTTTAATTAATTCATACTTATATTCATTTAATACAACATCTTTCATATCCTCACCCTACTATATAAGTATAACATATTTTCTCATCTTATTGTACTAATAAATTAGATTTTTTTTCAAAGACCTCACCATAATAAATAGGTATATTTCCCTGTATTAATTTTACTGATATAGGAATATCTAATGATATAGAAATATCTTTTGTCATAAAAGGCACGATAACTTTCTCATTAACACTTACATTTATTGATATAGTTAATAGAGCATTATTAATTCCATATTCTTTTATAGATGTAAGAATATTTGAATATGCATCTTTTGCTAAAGTCATTTTAACAGGTATTTTAGGACCCATATTAGAAAAAAACACATTATCAAATATTACACCAATTGGTACTTCTTCTATAAATCCATTTTTATATTCACTTCTTTCTAAATTTGTTATTTTTACCTCATTCAACTTACTTAAAATATTTGTTGTAGTAGAATTTAATATAGCATTAACTTTTTTTGTATTATAATCAATCATTTGTATATCATTATCATTATTTTTAGTTATATATATCAAATCATCCATAGATATATTTAATATTTCTTCCTTTACAACATCATTTATTATTCTAATAGAATTTTCTTTTATTTTACTTACTGCATAATTCATAAATATAGGTATTACTTTTTTACTTAATATATTAATTAAAAATATAGATACTATTAAACAAATAAAAATAATACTTATAAATATATTAAATCTAATATTTTTTTTCATAATAAATTATATGAAAAAAGCACTATTATATAGTACTTAAAAAAACTTTAAATAAATAACTACACCAATAGCTATAACAACAGCAATAACACCTATAATAATAAATATTTTAGTATTACTTTCTTTTTCCTCAATAGAAAAATCATCACTATCAAAATTAGTACTATTAGTATAAAACTCTTTTTCTAACTCAATATCACTAGTTTTATCCTCTTTAACATCTTCTCTTAAATTAGAAAATAAATCTGTTTCCTCTTTAACCTTAGTTCTTGATACAGTATTAAATAAATCCATTAATTGTTTCTCTTGATTAGATATTTCATCTTCTTCATCATTTCTTTCAACTATATCATATTCAATATTATTAATTCTTCTTACCTTAGTATTATCATAATTTTTACTACTTCTTTTATTCTTTAATATTTCATTTATATCATAATTACTATTATCTATTTCATTAAAATCATAATCTATTTTACTAGTTCTATAACTTTCAATAGGAGAAGTTACCCTTTCATATTCTTTTATTCTCTTATACTTTTCACGACTATCAACCATAGATTTAATTTTAGTAATATCTATTTCATTAATATTATCTATAATTGTTTCATTACTTCTAGGAATATTTTTTTCTCTATACAATTTTTCATACAATAAATCATTTTTAGAAGTTCTTTGCATAACATCTTCATCTTTATAATATTTATCCATTCTACTTCTCATGACATCACCTACTATACATAATATAACATAATTTTTTGTAAAATTAAATATATTTGTTGATTTTATTAACTATATTGATATATAATTTAAAAAGGAGGTATGTATGTTTAAAGTAGAAAAAGAAAAATGTATTGGTTGTGGTGCTTGTGTTGGTACATGTAGTGATGTATTTGATTTTGATGATGATGGACAAGCATATGTAGCAAATCAACCAAACAATGAAAATATGGAAAAAGCTGTTGAGGCATTAGAAGGGTGTCCAACATCTGCAATCATTAAAGAATAAACAACTATTTAACTAGATTAAATAGTTGTTTTACTTCTTTAGGATTTAATTTCCTGGCTTCACCAGATTGTAATTTACCAAGTGAAAGAAAAGCAATTCTTTCTCTTTTTAATTTACTCACAGAAAACCCTACTTCTTCGAACAATCTTTTAACTTCATGATTTTTTCCTTCAGTTATAATTATTTCTACTATAGAAGAATTAGTCTTCTTATCAAAACTTCTTAATTTTACTTTCTTTGGAATACATTTAGAACCGTCTAACACTATTCCATTTTTTAATTTATTAATCTCATCACCCTTAATTATACCCTCTAATTTTGCAATATAAACCTTTTCTATTTCATTTTTAGGATGCATAATTAAATTAGCTAAATTACCATCATTAGTAACTATTATTAATCCAGTTGTGTCATAATCTAGTCTTCCAACAGGATAAAGTCTTTTATTACTATCAAAATAATCAGTTACAACCCTTCTTCCTTTTTCATCAGAAGTACTTGTAATAACACCTCTTGGTTTATTAAAAATATAATACTCTTTTTCTTCTCTTTCTATTTTTTTACCATCTACCAAAATATCATCAGAAAAACTTGCCTTAGTACCAAGTTCCCTAACTACTTTACCATTTACAATTACTTTACCATTTTTTATTAATTCTTCTGCTTTTCTTCTGCTAGCATATCCACTTTCGGCAATAATTTTTTGTAATCTCTCCATAACACTCACCATGTAATGATTTTATCATAAATTACAAAAGATGTACATTCTTAAAAGCAAAAAACACCGAATTAATTATTATTAATTCAGTGTTATTTTTATAACGTAGTTAATTTAATTGACATAACACCATCTTCATTAATAGCAGCAACTATTTTATATGTACCATTTTGATAAGAACCATCTTCACATAATACATATCCCTTATCCAACAACTTAGTTACATAATCACCATAACCACTATTCTCAACATTAGATATTTCATAGTATACACTACTTTTGCCTATTTCCATAGAACTTAATCTTCCAGATGACATTCCAGGCATTGAATCAGAGAACTTATTTTCAGGTAAAATATTAATCTCACTAGGAGTTGTATTTCCACTGTTGCCAGTACTTCCAGTACTTCCACTATTTCCAGTATTTCCACTATTTCCAGTATTTCCACTGTTGCCAGTACT
>CAZKUP010000019.1:0-15637 GCA_964555985.1 uncultured Clostridium sp.
AAATTTTTAAAAAATCGCCATTAGACGATTGTTTCATATTGCAATTTTAGGTCACAATGTCTTGACAAAAGTTACTTAAACTATTTCTTTACTTTATTTTATAACACTTAACAAATTATAAAAATAAGTTCAAATTTGAACTTATTCTTTTTCTGCACCATATTTTATTTCAATTACTAAAGCATATACTTCATAAATAAATATTAAGAATATTGGCACTAAAACTAGGAACAAAAATCCCCATTGTGATTCAATAATTGATAAAAATGTTCCATACTTTGGATAAGATTTAACTGCCTTACCTGCAACAAATTCCATTGAATAACCTGTACCATTTTCAAACGCTACTGAATCATCATTTGGATAAATATTACCTAAAACACCATATTGAATAGATACTGATCTATCAGAATTTACTTTATAAGTAAATACCTTATCACCAACTTTTAACTCATCTATTTCCTTCTTTTCAACTATTACTAAATCACCTTTATTATAATCATTAATAGCTAAATCTTCTTTTATAAGTATAAGTTGCTTCTTTTCAAATTCAGTTACTCCATACTTATTATAATTTAATAACAAAATAGTCATAAATAATGCAAAACCAAAATACACTATACCTATAATTGTAAATAAAATACTCTTTACTGTTTTAAATACCTTTGCCATACTTCTACCTCCTATGATAACTAAATAATATCACAATTATTTACAAATATCAACAATATTCTAACAAACTGACTCTATTATAGTAAAATCATCTATTTTATATATATTTGAGTCTAATTTATAAAATTTAAAAACAACATTCTCCTTAGAATTAATCTTAGTAACAACACTATCTATATACCCATTTTCATCCTTTGTATACTCTAAAACATTTATAAGAGGTGTATCAATTCTTAAATTATTACTATTAAAACTTACTAATACACACTTTTCTTCATTATAAGTATTTGTTAATACCAATCTATCATAATTAGAATAATTCTTATAATTTGAAGAAATAACACCATTTATACTTTTATCCTTTTTTATCTCAAATGTTCCAATTAATACCTTCTTAAATGGAGATGTACTTGTTACCTTAATAGTAACATTTACACTTTCATATTCTTTATCACTTGATAAATTAAAATATAATGTTTTAGATGAATTAACACTTTTCCACTCATAACCATTTAACTCACAATTCGTCTTATCATACCCACTTACATTAGTTGTATCTATATTATTAATACACCTATGTTCACTTGATATTACACCTGTATAAACATCTTTTAAAGTATCATTTAAATTACATTTAACATCAGTATTATCAGTTGTACAAACTACATTATAATTAATATCATATTCTGTTGCAAAATTATTATTCTCATAATTTTTTAAATTAAATTCAATATTAGATAAATCCCAATTATTATTAACATTAACAATATTATTAACAGATAAATAATCACTACTAAAATAGAAATTCTTAGACTCTAAATAATAATTCCAAACAGAATTAGATGCATACTTCGCATAAGATACACCCTTAGTAAAAAGAAATACTAAAGATAAAACAATTACAACCAATAATAATATTTTCGTAGTCTTTTTCATAAATTACACACTTCCTATTTTTTGCCAACTATTTATTTGAATATCAATATAATCAATTAAATCAGTATACTCAAGTCCACTATACTCATCATCAAAAGAAACACTCAATTTATACTCATGAATCTCATTACTAGAATACTTCATCTCCATAGTAGTTGTATTACATACAAGCTCATTTTGATCATTTCTAGTAAATGTTTCATCACAAGTCATAAATAACTCCTCAACATCATCTATTACTCTATATAACTTAATGGTAGTTGGCATAAAATGATAAGTTTTAATAATCATATTATAATTTAAAGTAATATTACTCTTTACTCCCTTAGAATTATTACTAACTTGAAACGAATATTCCTTCTCATCTCCAGGGGTTAATCCGGAAAGGGGAAGACTAAGAGAATCAAGTTGCTCTGTATTAAATATAAACTTAGCAATCTTTTGATTAGACGTAAGAAGTGAATTTGAAGTAAAGACAGAATAAGTTATACCTGTTGTAAACACAGTAAACACTACTATTATAAAACATAATATTATCTTCTTTTTCATAATCCACCTACCTTACTATTACTTTCTTTTCAATTGACCCAATTAAAGTATTACCATCATATAACTCAAATACAAACTTATATCCAGTATTTTCAAAACTAGAATTAACTAAATCTAACTCAAAAGAATTATATGAACTCTTATAACCATTATAATACATTGGATATTTTACCGCATAATATATATTATCACTCGTACTCTCTAACTCATTTAACACATAATCACCTATATCCACCAAAGAATAACCTTGATCATACGCTGTTAACTTATCTTTTTTATACAAAGAAACTCTTATATTAGGATTATACATTAATCCAGTTTCTAATATATCAAAATGTATCTTAGTATTTAACTCATTCTTACTTATAACCCTACTCTCATCATCCAATAATACATCAAATGTATAATCTATTTTAGAAGTATTATTAGAAACTGGTATAGTTATTGTATCACTACTAATATCTGCTAAATACATACCATCATAAGATACATATGAATTAATTTTAAAATAATAATTACCACTTTCTAGCTTACTATTATCTCTTGTAGTAGTAATAACCAAATTATCACTAAAAGAATTTATTCCATTATCCAAATTAATTCTTACAACACCATCACTATCAACACCATAATATGTATCATTAATACTATACTTAATATTTTTTAAATACTCCTTACCCACTATATTTCCATCTTTATCTACAAGTTTAATAGATATACCAATAATCTTATCTAAAACACTAGAATCATATACCTTACTACCATTCTTATAAGGATAAGTAATACCTATAGATAAAGGAATAACAGTTGTACTTGATGAATCATATGCAATAACATTACTAGTATTATAAGTACTTGAAATAGATGAGTAAGCTTTATTATTATATATATTTATACTCTTTATAGAACTATTTAAAGTAGTTCTAACCTTTACATTATCACTATCATATATAGCAACATATATCTTCATATTTTCAATATCATTCACAATAGATGCATTAATAAAATCAAACAAAATACTATAATCTTCATCCACACCATCTTTAATACTTTCAGAATACTTCTTATTATCATTTGAACCTATCTCATTAAATAATGTAAATGGTATTTTATTCATTTCCTCATCTAATACATAAGAATACATCTTATTAGACTTATTATCTTTTAATACTATTTTAGTACCCTTTGGTAAAGAAATACTTGTATTTATATTATGAGTATAACCATCTTTATATTTATTAGAATCAGTATATGTAAAATTATATTCAATTTGACTTTTACTTGAAATAAATATATTTTCATCCATTAACTCTTCACCAACATATATACTATTTAACTTATAACCACCATAAGTTATAACATCAGTATTTACATAAGTTACTTTACCAACATAATCTATTACCTTCGCATATATTACATAACTTCCAACACTATCAATTACAATACTATCTTTATATGGAATAAAATTTTCTATCTCATTTAATTCATCTATAGAAAGAATACCTGAGGCAATATAATAAGATACATCTTTAACACCTGACAATGAATCTGTTGCATTTAAACTTATTGATATCCCTTTATCAATATATATATTATCAAGAGTATCCTTATATGTATTCCATGTATAACTATCAAAACTAATACTTAAACTTGGATTAGATAAATCAAGCACTAAAGCTTCAGAATTAATATAATAAACCTCATCTAAAGTATCAACTACCTTAACATAAATAACATAAAAACCTTCCTCATTAATATGCACTATATCAGTGAACCTTTCCCATGCAGTAATATTATTTATTTCCTCTTTAGAAAGACCTTCTAAAGAATTAGATATATAATAATACTTCTCCTTAATTGGTCTTAAATCACTCATTTCTTCAATACTAAAAGTTATTTGAGAATCATAATTTATTCTAGATAAATCAAATCCAAGACTATTCCATGAATTAGTATTAACATACAAAGTTGCAATTGGATCTGTTATATCATCAATAAATAATATAGGTAATCCATCACTTGCATATACCCAAACATTCATTCTATTCTCTTCATAATCCGCATCATCAACATATTCATTAAATAATAATGTATTTATTAAATAATCTTTATCATTTAAACTTCTTATTGTAAAATTACCAGTAGATGAACCTTGATAAATAGAATAATTATTAACTATATGTGAATTATTTATAGAAACACTTGAAGAAGAAATAGTATTAATTGCATAAATATCAGTTGTATTTATTGTATTATTAATAGTTATATTTCCTGTATTTACCTTAATATTTGAAATAATACCTGCCTTCTTATTAGCGTTTACCTCTCCCTTATTATATACATTAGATATTTGAATATCTTTATTATTATAACTAATACTAGAAACTATACCACCTGCATTTTTATAAGCTGTTATATTACCAGTATTATAACTTTGAGATAAACTAACTTCTCCATTTGAAATTCCAACTATACCACCCGCATTTAAATAACCATACACTGTTGCCTTATTTATAACCCCTTCAAAAGTAGTATTATTTGCAATTGCAGTTATACCTGACGCTACTAAAGTATTATAAGATATTGTATACTTTAAATCAGTTAACGTATATGTAGAATTAGCTGAATCAACATATCTAAATGAAACACTTGTTAATAAAGTATCCCCAAGTTCAATAGAAAACTCATTATTTTCATTTACTATAACTAAAGTATCATTAATATATAACTTACCATTATTACTTACTTCTAACTTACCAGATAAATTTGTTGATATAACTTCTCCATTTATAGGATTAATACTATCTAATAAAGTAATTATTTCATTAGAAGTACTTTCAATAGTTCTTTCAATATTACTAATATTATTATTAATTTTAATTACATCCTTTTCATCAATACCAATAACATATCCCTCACTAATAACATTTTTTATAGAAGCATTATTAGTAGTTGCTGCTAACACTGAAGAAATATCTCCACCATATATCATAGAATTTTTAAGATGCAAATTCTCAACTGTACCACCCAAATTAGTAAATAAACCAATTTCATTAGAGTCACTATATATATATAATCCATAAATAATATGTCCATTTCCATCAAAATGTCCTTTAAAATTATTAAGAGGAGAAAAAGAATTAATAGAACCAATATTTATACCAGTATATTCCTCATTATCATAAAACTCACTTGTATATTCCTTAACATAAAACTCACTTGTATTAAGTTTATATTTAACAACATTCTCATAACTAAATACCCCATTATTAAGTACAATATTATTATCTAACTTAAAATAAGTATTAGAATAATCAGTATCCTTTAACATACTTGATAAATATGCAAGCTCATCACCACTTGATATAATATAAGGATTATCCTTCGTACCATCACCACTTCTATAAGAAGAGGCAATACCACCCTTCCAAACAGAAGTCATATCAAGTATGTTTCTATCTTTATACTTTGCCAAACTAGGCACTGCTATAGAAACAATTATAATTAATGCAATAACTACAAAAACAATACTTATCTTTTGATTACTAGATAATTTATTTAATTTTTTCTTAAAAAACTCAATATACTTCATAACTCCTCCATTAGTGTACATATTATATAATCATTATAACATATTTTGACATATTTTTATATTTTTTTTATAATAAAATAATAAAAAAAATATAACCTACTTAGTTATATTTTCCTTAGATTCTTTATTAATTATTTTCTCAACTTCTACAATAAACCATAGTTCTTCTACAGATATATTACTATTATTAATATTATTTAATCTTAAAATAAGTAATATTTTATTTAATAAATTTGTAAGATTTTCTTCACTTAAATCATCCTCAGTTATTTTAATATTATTTAATCTATATTTATTAGCAATTATTTCAGCTATATTTGTTTCTCTAAATATAGGAACACCTTCCATAATTATATTAGTTGGATTCATTGCAAATAAATCAAAATTCTCACTATAAGATAATATAGTTTCATAATCTTTTAAATTATATATATTTTGTAAAGCAATCTTCTTAAAATAATCATGACTATAATATAAATTAAGTACATCAGATACTGACATAGTATTACTTAATACATTAAGTACTTTTTCATTAAATACCATTAAATCATAATCTTTATATAATTTATATAACTCATTTGCTATATAAACAGATTCTCTTTTTAATCTATTAGTGTCATTATCATTTATTAAATCAAATATTGATTTACCACTTAATATCTTTTTATTTAATCTTTGTAACTCTATTTCCTTTTTATTTATTTCATCTAATAACTTCTTAGATGGTTTTTCTTGCTTTTTATCTTTATCTGAATTAGAAACAGGTATTAATTTTGAATATTCATCATTAAAATATTTAAATAAATCATTAAATTCTAAATATTTTTGATATTCCATAATATTAAGTCTTAATTTATCAAGTGAAGTACATATCTTACTCATTTCCTTTGGAATAGTAATATCCACAGAATCAGATATTAATGAGTTATATGCTTGTACTTTTGCCTTATTATCATCAAAAAATTGTTCAACATTAATCTTACCCTTTTTAGCATTATCAACTATTTCATATAAAGATTCAACATCAGAAAGATTTAATTCATTATACACATCTTGTAATTTAGAAATACACATTTGATAACTAGTTATATCATATTTCTTCATAACTTCTTTTTGTAATGTAGATATATAATTCTCAAATTTTTTCTCATTCTGAGAAATAAGTTTTCTAAAATTCAATTCAATATGATTAATTAATTCAGGATTAACCCAATATATTTGTTCAAAAACCTCAGATACTTTATTATAATTTTTTACAACATGATGTCTTACATCTAAAAATGCCTGCATATATTCATGCACATAACATGTATAATCAAAATCTTTACTTGAAAGACTAATAGCAACTTGTTCAAATTTATCTAAGTATTCATTAATAATATCATTTAATGAATCAAAATTTAATGTATTAAAATTATTAATTTTAAATAATAGACTATCAAAACCCATCTTTTCATAATAAGTATTAGAAGGATTTAATAAGAATTTCAAATGCTCTAATTCTTCAATTTTATTTTTAATCTTATCAATATTATTTTTTTCTTCCTCAACATTATATTTTCTTGATTTTGCTATTAAATAATTTTTTAAATTAGTCCTATAATCTTCATAAGTTGCTAATATTTCTTCTAATGTTTGATTTAATTTTCTTTTATTAGTCTTAGTTTTAGTTGGTAATGTATTAATAAGTGCCTTTTTAGCATCAATATCTTTCTTTATAAATTCATAAAAATTATTCATTATTTTCCTCCATCTCTTCAATCTTATTATCATTTAAAAATTGAATGAAATTAGTAATATCATGATAAGTATTTACTAATTGTTCTAAAGAAAGAATAGACAAATCAAAATCAACTTTTTCACTACGCATAATATCACATCCCTTATTAATATTCTTCTTGTCCAGCAGTATCCTTCATTAAATTAATAGATACATCTATTTTAGTACCACTAGAATCTGTTTCTAAACTATCAATATCTTGTCCTTCAACCCATAAATATAGTCTTACTTTAGTAATACCACTTGGTAGACTAAATAAAGGTTTTTCAAGGTCAGCATCTGTAATAGTTTCTTGTAATTTAAAATAATTATAATCTAATCTAGGTGAACCAGATATTGCATCTTTAACAAATATTGGACCACCACTATTTATGCATCCATATGTTGGGAAATACTCTCCATCAACAAGAGTTACCCCATTATTTAGTGCTTTTTCAATTGAAAAATCTATATGACTAAGTGCATTTGGTTCATAAATTATACTAGTGCAAGAATTATTGCATTTAACATTTTGTATCTCATTAACTGATGCATTTAGAGGCACTGAACCAATTTTTAAAAATCCTAATCTTAAAGAATTAAATAAACCAACCATCTCATCAGTTGTATCTTCAATAAGCTTTATCTCAGTAGTACTTTCTAAATAAAGATTATCACTAACTGGAGAACCACTATTATTTTTCAAAAAAATATCAAAAGCAATAAAATTATTATAATTAGAATTACTATCCTCAGTAGTCCTACCTACCCTAAAATAACCATTCTTCATATCAATATTTCTATATCTAACACCACTTGATGCATATATATCATACTTATCAGAATTAGAATTCCTAATACCTACAGTAGACACAGGAGTAAGACCTGCAGCAGCCCACTGACTTATATTATTAGGATAAGTTCTTTTAAGCTCATTAACAAGAATATCCTCAGAAATCTCCACAAACGTATCAAAAGTCACACCATCCAAAGAAATTTCAAGACCACTATTCTTATTAACAGTCATTTGAAAAGTATTAATCTTAACATTTAAGTTAGTAGAAAACCATGCATAAGACGCAAAAATAAACAATGTACCAAAAGAAAGAATCACAACAAACATCATCTTTAAATTATTTTTTGTTAAAGAATCAATATTATCATTTATATTACTCTTACCCTTAGTTACTTTTTTTACACTTTTATTACTTACTTTCTTATTATCTATACCTGTTTTCTTAACTACTTTTCTTTTATTAGTGCTTTTACTATTAGAATTCTTTTTTTGGCTTGTTTTACTCATAAACCACCTCTTTTTTAAAAAATAAAGGGTAATGGAAACCATCACCCTCTATGTCATATTAACTATCAGAAAGTATTTATTAACTATTGGGCATAAGTAGCAGTTCCTGTTGGAGTGATATTATCATTAATTGTATCACCAATTTCACTACCATCAAATCTTTCTTTAGTGAATCCAAAGTTAACAGTTATTTTCTTTCCAAGTTGAGCAAAGTCATAGTTATCAATATCTTGACCTTCTATATAAATATATACTCTTAATTTTGTAATACTATTTGGCGCTAAAGTCATAAACTCAACTCTTTGGTTACCATTTAATTCCTTAGCTGTATCAGTAAAGTATGGGAATTCAACTAATTTACCAACTTTACTTGCCTCTAAATACTCTGCATATGTCATAGTATTAGCAGTATATGTATTGAATTTTTCTCCATCATATGCATTAACATAATCATCAATTTCAATATCTTTACTTACTGAATAAGTTGGATATGCTGTTCCATTAGCAATTGTTGTACATGCATTAGATAATTCATATGAAGCAGCTTGATTAGAATTTGATCCAGTTCTTACTGCACATGATTTGTCATACCAATTGATTGCATTTTCTTCATGATTTGTATCATTTGGTTCCCAAATTTGAGCATCTCTACAAATACCAGTAACATCATTACCACCAGTACAATTAATACCAGTTATTTTAGCAACATCTGTTGTATTAGCATTTACTCTTCCTAATTGAACGAATGCTACTCTTACAGAGTTTTCAATACCAGCACCATTTTCACCACCTGAATTAGAAACTTTTACTTCAGAATTATCTCTTAAATAAATAGCTTCTTCATTTAATGGATCATTATTTGCATAATATTCATTACCTGAAATGTTTTTAACGAATAAGTCAAATGCAACATATCCTTTACCTTCAGTATATTCTCCACCTTCATTTGTGTTATTATAGTTATCTACTCTACTAGCAAGTAATCTATATCCACCTGGTACAGCAGTATAACTTGCTTTTTCAAAAAGTTTCATTCTTGATGCAGTTGAATCCATATCTCCTACAGTTGACATTGGAATTAAACCTTTGTTATCACTTGTATTTGCCCATATATTTGCATTATTTTCATATGCAGGGGTATTATAAGCATCTAAGTTATAACTCCAATTTTCACCATCCATGGAAAGGAATAGACCTTCAGTTGTAGCAACATTAATTTCAAATTCACTAACATTAACTTTAGTCATTCCAATAAACCATGCATATGTTGATACGGATAAAAGTATTGCACATAATGAGCAGAAAGCAACAAGATTTCTAACTTTTTTTGTATGTTTTTCATTATGTTTTTTCATTTCATCCTCCTATATATATTTTATCTAATTATTGTGTTTGAGTTGCAGTAGCAGGTCTAGATTGTAGTCCTTCTGGTAATTCTGGTCCTGGTGTATAATTAATATCATCACCATAGAATCTTTCTTTAGTGAATCCAAATGCTACTTTAATTTTTTCTCCTAATGATGCGAAATCATAGTTATCTACATCTTGTCCTTCTAAGTATACATAAACTCTTACTTTTGTAACACTATTTGGAGCAAGTGTCATAAATGTAGGTCTTTCAGTTCCTTCTTTATCTTTCATTGTATCAGTAAAGTAAGGGAAACTTAATAATTTACCTTCAGTTGCTTTTGTTAGTATTTCTGAATTGTAAATATAATCTACAGAACTTGTTACAATTGAATTTGTATAAGTATTATATTCAGTTCCATCATAATTATCTACAGTAGATGTTTCATCAATAACACCACTAATTGCATATGTTGGATATGCTGTTCCATCTACTATAGCAGAACATGCATCAGTTCCATATCCATTATTGAATACATCATCACCTGTTCTCTTTTTACAAGATTCAGTATACCACTTAATAGCATTAGCTACGTGTTTTGTATCATTTGGTTCCCAAATTTGAGCAGTTCTATCATCACAAATACCTAAAACTCCTGTTTCACCTTCACCACTATCAGCACATGTTATTCCTTGAATTGTTGCAGCACTTGCGCCAACTTTAACACGACCAATTTGTGCGAATGCAACTCTTACAGAGTTTTCAATACCTGAATCTGCTTTACCTAAACCTACGGCAGCAACATCTACCTTAGATTCTGGAGTTAAATATACTGCTTCTTCATTATCTCTATCTACTTCAGTATAATATTTATTACCTGACTTATTTTGAATAAATAAATCGAATGCTACATAACCATTTGCTTCAGTAGCACCACTGTTTTGTACCTCACTAGCCATGATTCTATAACCACCGCTTGTAGGTGTAAAGCTTCCTTTTTCATACATTGTTAATCTAGATGATGTTGTGTTAATAACACCGACAGATGACATTGGAATTAATCCCTTACCACCAGTCCAAATATTAGTGTTACCTGTGTATGCATCACTAAAGTTTGAATCATTTATAGTAACTGTATCAGACCAAGTTTCACCATCTAATGATAATTTCAAACCATCAATAGCAGCAATTTCTACATCAAATGCAGATACGTTAACTGTTTTCATACCAATAAACCATGCATATGTTGAAACAGTTAAGATTATTGCGCATAATCCACATGCAACTACTAATTTTTTAACACGACTCTCATGTTTTTTGTTTCTTTTCATTACAATTAACCTCTTTCTTAAATATTTTCATCAATATGTTCTGAATTAAACTTCATATGTACTTTGAATTCTCCACCTAGTATATTATCAGTGCATTCTGGATCAGTTCCTTCTACCCAAAGCATTATTGTATATCTATCAACAGCATTTGGTTCAAAGGCTTCAACATGGTTTCTTACAACAAGATTATCTTCTTGAAAGGCAACAGTGTTTTCTTCTGGGTATCCATTTGCACCTATTTTAGCATAGGTAATAGCTTCTCCATTTCTATAAATTTTAATTCGAACAGCCTCATCGACACCTCTTACGACATCATCGATGATGACTTCACTCCAATAATCAGATACTTCTTCACTTTGATTTTCTACATAAAAAGTATAGGCAAGATAATTGTCTCCATTATGGGAACCTGGACCTCTATCATCAATGTCATCTGGAAGCCATTTGTAGTAGACATTGTCGAATGAAGTTGGAGACTCTGCATATAAGTCCGTCCTATATACTTTGTAAGTAGGATCATCATAAACAATAAGTCCTTTATCGAAGTACAAATTTTTGTCTAGCGAAATGCTAAAACTTGCACTATTATAAATAATACCAAATACAAAATATGATATAAGTAATAATAATAGGAGCAAAAGAATAACTATTATAAAGATTCTTTTAAATTTCTTTTCTCGTCTTACTTTAAGACTACTTAGTTTTATCTTATCTTTCATTACTAACTACCCTTTCATATACTATACTTATGTACCCTCTATAATACAAATATATTATTGCATAATGATAATTTTTTGTCAATATGATTAGTCGAAATATGTTATTTTTTGTTATTAGTTTTACAAGTATTATTTTGTTTATTTTTTTAATTTATATAAAAAAATAGGTATACCTATTTTTAATACCAACATGAACTTATGTCTATATTTTGACTTAATGGTGTTGGATTTGGCATATCTATTTTAAGTTGTAATGGTAGTTTAAATGCTACTCCAAATGCTACACAATTACCTGGTTGTAACATTTTAAATTTAGATACCATTTCATCTGTTACATTTGGAACCATTTCTCTTATATATTCTAAATCTTTTGGATGTTGCATTCTAAATACTAAAAAGTTTGTACATTGACTTATTGCTGTTTCACTTATTTCTGATGGTCTTTGACTTATCATACCTAGTATTACTCCATATTTTCTTCCTTCTTTTGTAATTCTTTCAAATATGTTATATCCTAGTATTTCTTTATCAGTATCATTTTGAACATATCTATGTGCTTCTTCTAATAATATATGTACTGGAAATGATGCTCTATTATCAAGTTCTAGTGAATATTCAAATAATTGTCTTGATATTATTTTAACTATTACTTTTGCAAATCTATCATCTACATAACTTATATTAAAATTAATTATTTGTCTTTTTTCACCTGTTCTAGTTGTAATTAAACTCTTTATAAACTCATTCTTAGTAATATATCTATCCATATTAAAGTATTCTTTATAATTTCCTGTTATAAGAGATTCTAGTCTTACTTTTAACATATGATTATCATCATATACCTTATTACTTTTTAGCATTCCTTCTGATATAAGTGCAAAATCAAATGCTTGATTTAATTGTTCTAATGTATATGGATAAGTTCCATCTGGTAAAGATAGTTCTAATCCATCTTTTACAAATGAATTAAAGTATTCTCCTAGAAGTTGCATTTCAGGAAGTTTTCCATCTTTATCTATTATTAAACATTGTCTTAATGGTCTTGTCCAACCTGGTACAACTACTTTAGAATCTAAGTTTAAATCTTTTGTATTAAATGATGTTAATACTGCAAAAACCTGATCTCTTATTTGTGATGGTGTTCCACCACTATATAATACTTCTATTAGTGCTCTTGCAATTATATCATTTTTATAAGTTATAATTTCATCTTCTTCTTTTGCAAATATACTTACTAATTTTAAAGCTTTTTCTATTATTGGAAGTTGTGTTGACTTTGTAGCACCAAGTAAAAGTGCATAATCATCTACATCTAAAAGCCATAGAGGTATTCTTAATATTTCTAAGTTAGCATCTTCAAATTTATCTATTTTAGTAGTGTATACTTTAGATATATTTTTATTTTGAAATACAAAAGCATTATTATATTCTCCATATGCATCAAATAAGAAAAAATTAGCATTTCTAGGATAATCTTCTCCTAAAAATATATTTTGTAATATTCTTGTAGCACAATGAGATTTACCACTACCTGTATTACCTAATATTGAGAAATGATTACTAAATAAATCATTAACACGTGTAAATACTTGATAACCATTATATTGAGGTATTCTTCCAATATATACACTTTTTTCATTAGTATTTCCTACTATTATAGGTAATTCATTATTATTTATTATTCTACACATTGACATAAAAAATGGCTTTTTAGATATACCTGGTGTAAATACTCCATTAACTATTTCACCTACTAAAGATACTTCTGCAGTTTTTTCACTAATAGAAGATATCTCTCCTATTACTACTCCTTTATCTATATCAAATGCTACATGAAAATTAATTAAATTCTTTTTTTGTTCATTTGTAATAACAAGTTCTATTATTACACTTGTTTTCCCTATTTCTATTACTTTTCCTATCATTTTTTTTACCTTCTTCCTTTATTACTTCTTAAAAGAATTATTGCATTTATTCCTAATTTCCCAATACTTTTTTTAAATATATAATCTATATCATTTATTATATTATTACTAAATATATTTAATATTTCACTATCAAAATAATCATATTTACTTAATACATTCTTAAATTCATTATGTGAATCTAAAGCATATGAATAAAGTGCATAATCTTCTAATAAATTATTATCTATATTAAATTCTATATCTTTCTTATTAATATAATTTTTAAATTCTAACCATTTAATATATTCCCCCTTAGACTCTTCTTCTCTATTATTAATATCATTTATATATTTACATATTATTGCTGCTATAGAAAATACCATTAATGAAATTATAACTTTTCTTGTAAAAAATATATTTAATAAACTAATAACAAAAGACATTACTAAAAAATTAGTAGAATTATCTAAAATCTTCTTATTAGATTTAAAATACTTATTAGATGAAACATCACAATAAAATATATCAGACCACTCTTTATATACCTCATATAAGTACCCACTATTAAAATTACATTTATTAATCATCTCATTAAGTACAACAAATTCTTTTGAACCTATATCTTTAAAAAGTAATTTTTTAACATATTTTTCACTATTAGATAATACTTCATCTTCTATTTTATTATCAATTAAATAATAAAGTCTATTTTCATATTTAATAGATATAGATTCCTTTTTTATTAATTCAATAACTATTAATAAAAATACTTTATAATCAATCTTACCACTATATAAATATCTAATATAAGGAGAATAATTATTATTTGGAGGAGTTTCTATATAATTATTTGTAGAAATTTTTTTATCTTTAAAAGAAAATAATTTACAAGAAAAAAATATCAAATAAATAACCCAACCAAAAGTTAAAATATAAGTAAAAACAAGCATATATTTAAACCTAAGTAATATAACTAAAAATATAAATAATAATACTATTTTCATAAATCCCCATAATTAGATAAAGTACAAAAACTTTTATCAGTCTTATATTCATCACATATTAAACATGGTTCAAAATTATATCCATATACACTATTTAAAGTAACCTTAACAAATGCCTTACATTCATTACCAGAAGTAGAATCTAATATTTTATTTAAATAATTACCACTTGCTAACTGTTCAATAGTAATATAAGATTCAGAAGTGTTTGTTGGTTTAATAAAATTAGAATCATAATTAGCATAATCTTCAGAAGCTTTTACAAGTTCATTTTCCTTAATTTTATATATTTTTAAATTATTTTTATCAATTATTTCAATAGCATTAGGTATAAATAACGCTGAAATTACACCCAATATTATTAAAACTGCCAATAACTCAACCAAAGTAAATCCATTCTTCCTCATAAGCATTCTCCTTATTATTATATACCTAGTATAGCACATATTTTTATAAAATAAAAGTAAGAATGATATTCTTACAATTACTTAAATTACGAAGCTAGTCGGAAAGCTGG
>CAZKUP010000020.1:0-14286 GCA_964555985.1 uncultured Clostridium sp.
CAAATTCATTTTATGAATTTAATACCATTTATATTATTTTATATCTCTTATCAATAAGAAATATATAATTTTTGGCCTAGGCAGACTTTCAGACTGCCCTGCCTCATGCTAGGTCCCTACCCATCCGGATGAGGCCTTTGCCAAATACTCCCTATATCACTCGATCTTTAGAATATATGGGTCAATTTCTGTTCCAGATCCACTTTTAATTTGGACATTAGACTTTAGATATGTGGTTGGGCAAAATTCTACGGAGGTTGCCGCAAGGCCACCATAAGTAGAGGAAGAGTTAACATACCATACTTCGTAAGAGTGAGAAGAAATTACATACGGTGTAATAGACCATAATACAGTTCTAGCATTTAACCAGCCATTTGCATAGCCTATATCACTTACACTCATTAATCCTATTAGTGCCCTTCCACTTGTTGTTCTTTCTATTGTATCATTACAATACTGCTCATCACTACATTCTTTTCCTGTGTATTGTTTGCTTATTCCCTTTTCTTGTAAGTATGCTTTTCCTGCATTAGTTGATTCTATATTTCCACCTCCAAAGTCAAGAGCTCTTACTCCATATGTGTGCCATGTTGCATTACTTATTAAGTTTTTTGCACTACTTGTTAGTGGTTTCATATTTGCACTTGTTAGTGATTCAGCTGTGCATGTTTTTGATAATGTAGATTTTCTAGATGTATAATTATACCCACATGTATCACTTTCTCCAATATAGAATCCATTTAGTAATTGGTATAAATCAGCACCTTCATAATCTCCTGATGGAAACCATTGATTAATTCCCTCGCCATAATTTACATCACTTGCACTACTATCCCATGATGCAGAGAATGTTGATGCTGTATTTATTATTTTTACTCTTTTTTCTCCATCTACATCGAATACTCCAATTATTCTCCATTTTTCACATGTATCTATATCATTTAAATCATCACAGTTAAATAATACATAGTTATTTGGATTACTTCCTGTGTATCTTATTCCTGCATCATATGTTGTGCCTTCATAATCTACAGTATAATGTTGTACTTCTCCATCTGTAGTTACTAATTCAGCAATAGTTTTACTAGCAAGTTTAGAACATCCTTCTGTTGTTGCAGTAGCACTATTTTTAGTGCCTTCACATACACTTAGTCCTTCAAATTTACCTTTTCCCTTTACAGTTACTTTTGCTGTATTTCCATCAAATTCAATTGTACAACTTTCGTAATCACTGCTACTTAGTTTTGCAACACTATCACATGTTATTGTTGCGTCTTCTTTACCTAGTATTGTATTTTGCATTTTTGTTTTTTCTGCAGTACTTGCTATCATTTTAACACTTGTTTCTAGTGTTGATTTTTTGGATGAGTTTATTACATCCATTATTTTAGGTACTGCTATAACAAGTATTATTGCTAATATTACTATTACTGCTAAAAGTTCAACCAATGTAAACCCTGTTTTTACATTTTTCTTGTGTAACATTATAATTTTCCTCCTTTATTTTATATTACACAAACATTATATCATGCCCCCCCCCCATGTTTGTCAAGCGTTTTTTGTAAATTTTTTGCATTTTTTTAAAAAAAATTTATTTTAAAGTAAAAAAATGCTTATATTAGCACTTTTCTTTATTATTAATTTTATATCTTTGTATACTTCCCCAATTATTTTTTTCTTTTTTATATTTTATAAAGCTATTCATTCTTATTACTGATAAATAGAATCTTAGTATTGTTATTTCAAAGAAGCATAATATTATTACTCTTATTGAGTCTATAAAACTTACTTTCATATTGCTAACATATATTCTTGCAAAGAATGATGTTACTGATAATAATGTTCCAAATAATGCATATAGTAGATAGAAGTATATCATGTATTTTATATTTGTTATTTTATAAATAAATGATATTATTGTAAAAATTATTCCTAGTAGTTCTATAAATGGACTAAATAGTTCATATATTAGGAAATATAAATATGAAATAAAGCTTATTAATCCATATCTATAGTTAAAGAATAATTGATGGTGTTTTGTCATACTTTGGTATAATCCTAGATACCATCTTTTTCTTTGTTTTGCTAAATCTATTAAATTAGATGGTGCTTGTGACCAACATATTGCATCTTGAGCATATTTTATTTTATATGGTATTAGGTTTGTTCTACAAAATACATGTAATTTTACTACTAATTCCATATCTTCACCTAATGTATTAGTGTCATATCCTCCTGCTGCTACTACTATGTCTTTTTGAAATAATCCAAATGCTCCTGAAATAATTAAATTTCCATTGAATTTATCAAACATTATTCTTGATGCTAAAAATGTACGATCATATTCTAATACTTGCATTGCAACTAATGTCTTCCTTGGTAAATTGCATGATGTTGGGAAACCATTTTCAAAGTTTAAGTCATTGCTTACTCTTACCATACCACCTACTGCTATTGTTAAATCATCTTCTAGTATTGGTCTTACTATATTAGAAAGTGAATCTTTTTGTAAGAAACTATCTGCATCCATACATATAAAATATGGATTATTACTAAAATTTATTCCAACATTTAAAGCATCTGCTTTACCACCATTTTCTTTTATTATTAATGTTATATTTACATTATAATCATATGTTTCAAATACTTCTTTTATTTTAGATGTTTTTAATGTTGAATCTATTTTTTTAGATACTTTTTTCATTGCAAAACATTCTATTAATTCTTTTGATGTATTATCTTTTGATCCATCATCTATTATAATTATTTCATAATTTTTGTATTCTAAATCTAGTAATGATTTAATTGTATCACATATTGTAACTTCTTCATTATGTGCAGGCACTAAAATGGATATTGGTATATTTATATTTTTATTTATTTTATCTTTTATTTTTTTTAAATTCATTTCTTTATATAAAATTGATGAACCAATACATACTGAAAGAAATAAAAATGTTGAATATCCTATTAGATATAGTATAAAAAATATCTCAATAAAATATAATATTAATTTAATTGTTTCTATTTCCATTTTACTTCACCACTTTTTTATTTTTCTTATATGATAGTTATACATATCATTTTCTTCTTTTTCTAAAGAAAATTCTTCTATATCTTTAGCATTTAACCCTAATCTTATTACTGCTAAACTTTCGCATGCTACATTTCTTAATTTAAAAGATGTAGAATGAATTGCTTTTATTATTGTAGATATACTTTTTTCACTTGGATAACTTCTAAGAGATTTTATACATGCTATACATAGTTCTAAATCATTTTCGTAATATTTATTTGAATATTCAATAAGAATTTTTTCTGCTTTTTTATAATAAATATGTTCAAAATATTTAATAGCAGATAATAGTATTATTCTATCTGTTTTATCATCTATTAATGAATAAATAAAATCATTGTATTTATTATCATAATATGATAAGTATTCTATTATACAGCATTTTATATCATTTCTAAATTTATCAAAATTTTGTATTAATAATTTATTTAATATAAAAATATTTCCATTATATATACTTAAACCATTAAATATTAAATTTTGATGAAAGAATTTATCTGATGAACTTATATTAATTAAAGCATCACATATTTTATTTGGATTTGCTAATTTACATATTGCAAGATAAGCATTATCTCTACAATAAAAACTTTTATCTTGTAGTTTATTAAATAAAATATGTTCAACTTCTTTACTTTTATTTTTATTTAATATGTCAAAGTCTCTTATAACACTAAGATAATATGACATTTCTGTATTACTTCTTTTTTCATAATTATATATTAAATTTATTATTACTTCACTGCATAAATTTAAATATTCATCTATATATTTATTTTCTCTTTTTTTATATCTAGTTACAACTGAATCAAATATCATAAGTTCACTACTATGTTTTAATTTTGTTTTTAAATATTTTAGATGTTCCTCATCTACATTTAACCCTAATGATATTCTATTAAATTGTTCTTTTATTTTAGTTTTATAAATATTTCTTTTTTTAGAACTAATCTTATTACTACCTTTTTCTAATATTGTTGCAAATATATTAAATAATATCATACTTATACATATCACAACATAAATAATAATTAAATACACAACAGTCATTTTATTTCACCACTATTCCAATAATCTTTAAGTATATAATAAGATTCTTTTAATCTTTCATGATAAGTTATAGTTTCATTCCAACCATTTAATAAAGCTTTATTTAATGATATATTTTTATCTTTTTCAGTACCAATACCTAAGTATATTTCATTTATTTTTAAATTTTCTATTCCATAATTTTTATAATAATCATCATGTATAGTCATTTTACTAGGATTAGAGAAATTAAGTAATTGATATGGTATTCTTATTTCAATATAATCTTTATTAATTATAAAATCTGCTAAAGAATTATAATTATCTTTAAATGGGTTAGCATTACCATATTGTAATTTACCTGTTTCATATATATCTGCTAAGGTATCATTTTCTTTATTTGTTAATGATTTTGGAGTTTGAAGTATTAGATTTATTTTATTAAATTGTGATGTGTTTTTACTTGGTGGATTAAAATATGCACTAATGCCATAAACATTTTCAGAAAACATTGCTTTTAGGGCATCATAATAATCTTGTACATATATTCTACTATTATTTTCTCCATCTATTTGAATTAAAAAATCAATATTTCTATTATATTTAATATCATTAATATTTGTTTCCTTAGTACCTGAATTTGGTGTTATATCAATTGGTATATAAACTTTTTCTCCTTTGTAATCATTTATATTAATCATTAAATATATATATCTTTCATCATATTTCATAGATATACTATTAGTTTTATTATTTACTACTATATCATTATTATTCCATTCATTTACATCCCCATCAACATATACAATTGATTCTTCTTTACCTGGATCAAATGATAATAATCCATAAAATTGAGTAGTAGTTTGTACATCACTCCAATAAGGTGTATAGTTTATATCCACATTTTGCATTGTATTCCATGCTCTTTTATACCATTCATCTTGCCATGTATATACTATCGCACCTGCACTATTAGAATCCATTATTGATTCATACATAGATATAATTGCATTTCCTTGTTCTTTTTCAGTCATATTTCCTTGATTAATATTATTATTTTCATCTATTTGTGACATACCTCTTGCTGTTGATACTCCAAATTCACTTATTACAACAGGTATAGTATGATATTCATTTAATTTCTTTAAATAAGCATAATATGTATTTATAGAACCATTTTTATCTACATAAGAGCCTTTATCACTATCAAAATTTAAATAATCAGGATAATATGGATAAACATGATAAGAAGCAAAAGTACCACCTATAAATTTATTACTAAAAACTATATTTTCTACATCTATTTTTGCACATTTTGCAAAATAATCAATTACATCTTTACTATAATCAAAAGGATCAGTTATTGCTGAATTAGATAGTGCAAATAAACGCTGTGTATTATATTTTTCACTTTCATATTTAATTGCCATATCACCTACATACGCTAGCATATTAACAAATGGTGTTGTATTTTCTTTTGTACTTATATATTCTCCTTCATATTTACTATTTTTATATTTATTATTTGTATATGCAATCGTGTCATCTTCCCAATCAGATCCTACAATATATCCAATTACCCATTTTGATATATCTTTATTATATAAACCGCTTCCATATTCACTATTTGAAAAGATAAATTTTCTACCATGTATAACATCAATCATATCTTTTGCACTATGTAATAATTTATTTTGATAATTATCATTTAATGCATCAACTTTTGAATTTAATATATAATCATTTAACCATACTCCATGAATTAAATATAGTGGTGAATCATTATTATTATTAAATTCATAAAATGCATCATAAAAATCAGGGGATAATATTGTATATACTCTAATTGTATTCGCACCCATTTCTTTTATATAAGAAAACCATCTTTTATATGTTTCTTTATCAATTTCAAAATCTTGTGGAAAAGCACCTGGTATAGAAGTGCCTATATTAACTCCTTTAATTGTAAATTCTTCATTATTTAAATATATTTTTTTATTATCATTTGAAGTAAATGATACAATTTTTTTATTAAAATTAATATAAAAGCCAAATACATAATACATACTATAACTAGTAAATACTAAAATCATAATACTTATTATTGTTAATATATATTTTTTCATTAATTATCACCAACTTTTATATTATATTTTTTATTTTTAGATTCATGTGAATATTGTCTTAATGTATAAATATTTTCATCCATCCATTCTGCTCTTTTTTGTATAGAGCTTTTAAGTTGATTAACTGCATCAGAATAACTTGTAGGCATATAATTTGTTTTAAATTTTTTATAATCTTCTGAAAAAGTATAACCCCATATTTCAAAATTTCTATCTATTGCACTTCCAAGATATTCAACTGTTTTATCTATATAATTATTTAAATATTCATCTGATAAATAAGTTTTTCTTAATTCTTTATATTTTTTTATAATTTCCTCAACAAAATCTGGATCTTTTAGAAGCATTTCAAACCATAAACCTTTATTTAAATCAAATCTTTGTTTTCCTTCTTCTAAAAAATCATTACTATAATTATTATTAGCAGAATTAAAATCCCATATATACATTTTATATTTACCAGATACATTTTTATAAATATATGTAGATAACTTACTCGCATCATAATTTTGTGTAAATTCATTTATAATAAAATAATTTACAAAACTATCAATATCTATATATTTTTTATATTCTTTATAATCATAAGAATATAATAGTTTTTCAAATTGTGAAAAATCATCATATATATATTTTCTTACTTCTTCTGTTAATTCTTTTTCATTTGGATATTTAATAACTAAATTAAGTGAATCATATTTATTATAAGTATAACTTGAAAAACTATTTATATTTGTTAAAGGTGTTCCTATTTCATCATCTAATTGTATTAAATAACTTGTTGCAATACTTTTTTTATTAAAAAAATCCATCTTTACTCTACTTTTTTCGCTTTGTGTTACCGACTCAATTGCAACATAAACTCCTTGATACTCATTATCTATATATAACTCTATAATACGGGTTTTAGGAGATGCATCCATTATTTCTTGCCCAATATTGTACCACATATAATTTCTAATTAATGTTTTATCAATAAATGGACCATGAAGTACCCATTCATTATCACTTGGCATACCAAGAAATTCTTTTTTTATTTTTTCATCTTTTTCATTAACAAATTTAATTAACATATTTTTCTTATCAAATCCAAGTGATGAACGCCCTCTATATCTTATACGAGCATTTGTTATATCCTTAGGAGTTTCTTTTAAATGATTAACTTTATTTCCATTATCAAATACTTCTACTTTTCCAATTATATAGTCTTTTATATCATTTTTAGTAGGTATTGTTTGATTATTAATGATTAAGTTAACTATTGGTAAATGTGAACAATTTTCCACATTCTCACATTCACTTTCATCACTACTATCTTCTAGGTGCTGGTGATATACATATGATAAATCTTTTTTATAAAAATTATTTAAAATAATACATGAAAAAACAAGAAAAATTATAAGAATAATTGATACTATTTTATATCTCATACTTATCCACTTATTTCGTCGTTTTGAACAACCATATTTACATATTCAATGCCTTTTAAAGCATATAATTTGTCAGTAATATTTTCTGTTTGTTTTCTATCTATATTTAACATTTTTCTTGTTAATTCATATATTAATTCTATACTTGTTGAGGTTGTATTCTTAACTTTCATAACTGCCTTTTTATTAAATTGCTCAAATACAATACCTTCAATTTGTCTTTCTAAAGTTCTTTTACCTCTAATAACTAATAAAACTCTAGAATCATTTTTAATTCTTCCAAAGATTAACATAATAGCAAATACAACTGCACTACCTATACCTGCTACTACAAAATCTCCAACACCACAACAAATACCAACAATTATAGCCCAAAATATATATGACGTATCTCTACTATCTTTAATTGCTGTTCTAAATCTTACAATTGATAATGCTCCAACCATACCTAAAGATAATGCAATATTATTTCCTATAACTGTCATAACCATACTTGTTAAAACTGTAAGCATTACAAGTGATACATTAAATTTTTTACTATATATTGTACCAGTATGACTTATGTAATATGATACATATATTGCTATACCTATTAATAAAGCAGCAATAATTTGAACAAGAATTTGTTCAAATGTTAATGATGTTGATTTTGATAATGATTCATATAAATATTCTTTCATATAAAATTCTCCTTCTTTAAATATAATTATAATTTAAACTTACCTGTCTTGCTAAACAATATTTACTTACTGATATTGGTACTTTATTTACTTGACTAATTATATCTTTTACATAATTAAGTAAAAAACCATTATATTTTACTTCTAAAACAACATTAAATTTAGAAAAAACAGGATACATAACTAAATTTTTATCAAATATATTAAAATTTGATTCAGTGGCAATTATATTACTATCAAAAGTTAATCTAATTTTATTTTCTTTACAAATAAATGCTTTTCTATTATATTGAACAACACATACAGGAAAATAACCTTCACTTACCATATATGTATAACATTCCATAGCAAATGGCTCTTTATATTCTTTTAAACATTCATAATTGCCATCTATAATCTTAAGTGCATCTTCTTTTTTTAATTTAAGTGAGCGTTTTAACTGATTATCTCCAGTTTTTTGTTTAAATTCAAGCAAAGCAAAATCATCATCTGGACTATATATCCTAAGCCTTACCTTCCTTCTATTTTCTATACCAAATTCTTTTTGATAGTAATCTTTATTATCTAATGTATCAAAATACAAACTTCTAACTATATATCCATCATACCCATTATTTGCATCTTGCATAAATACATTCTCAAAATAATTTGAATAATACTTATATTCTAAATAATTAAGCATATATTTTTTTTCTTGCCTTAATACACTATTCATTATTCCTCACCACATTTACAAGTTATTTTATCATAATGTTAACTATCTGTCTATAATTTTTTAAAAGAGAAAATATAATATTTTTAACTTTTCCTCATTATTAATTATATAAAAAAATATGTAAAATATTATAATATTTTACATACTTAAAATTAATTAATACAAAATACTGAATATAATTATATTTTTACTAAAATACTTATATTATAAATCATTTTACTATTAATTCTAATCTAAATCTAGCGTCTTTATTTACTTTTATACTATATGTTTTATCATTTATTTTAGTTGTAGTATTTATATCTCTTAAGAATATATCATTAAGTTCAAATGCATCATCTACATTACTTTTTGTATGTATATATATTGCATATGTTCCAATTTCAAGTTCACTTAGGTCTATTGTATTTTTAAACCATGCCCTTGTTTTATCTAGGTTATCTGGTACGACTAATGTAATTGGATATTCTCCATCATCTATATATCCTAAGTTATATTCAAATCTATCAAATGTAGTTGTATTTTCAAATATTATAGTTCTTTCTACTTTTGAATCTTTTGAGTAATTTCCACCTACATTAAATGATGATCCTGTTATAAATAGGTTTTTATCTTTTAGTTCTATATCTTGATATTGATTAAACATATTATCAAGTGTTGGAGCATTTTCATTACTTATTAAGCCTTCATCTCTTATAAATAATTCTATTGGCACAGTTTTTAGATAGTGATTTGTTCTAAATTGATATCCTCTATTGTTATTTGTAAATTTAGATACTATGTCTATAGAAAGCATATTACTAAGTATTTCTTTAGATTCATATTGTCCACTTCTTGCTCTTACATATAAAGAATAATCTCCTTGTTTTATATCACTTAAATCAACATTACCACTAAACCATGAGTATTCATTTGAATATGTATCTATTGATGGAATACTATAAGGGAATTTTGTTTCATCTATAAGTCTTGTTAAGCTTTTTTCATATGTTTCATTAGTCGTTTCATTAACTAGTAATAAATCATATGATATATTTGTATTTTTATCATTATTCATACCTGTAATTGCTAAATATCCTGTTATATTTACTGTTTTATCTTCATTTACAGTTAATGAATTTAATCCAAATAATCCATCTTTTTTAACATATATCTTCTTAACATTTTCATCCATTAGTGTAATATAAGAAGAATGTACATAACCAATATTATGTTCTCTATTATATAGTGTATCTACTTTAGAAACTTGTATTACTCCATTCCCCTCTTCATTTAGTAGTGCATCAGTTTGTATTTTATACCATAATTTACTACCATTTACCTCTTCACCTTCTACTGTATCTAATATAAGAACTGGTATATTAGTAACACTATAATTATTTGATTTTAATTTATATAATTCAGTTGATGAAGTTTTTGCATCACTCATTACAGAAACATTAGTTTTATCTACTTTAATACCTATTTTATTACTATTATAATCTTTATAATCAGTATATGCATCTATTGCTCTATACACAGCTGCTATCTTTTCACCCCAATATACATCTGATGCATATTTTACATTTATACCACTATTTTTATTACCTAAATGACTTCCATGATAATTATCTGATAAATCTTTTGTTTCTGCAAATAATGTATTTATATAATAATAAGCATGTCTATAAATACCATCAGCAACTGTATTATATCCGCTTGCAGAAGTCATAACACTAGAGTCAAAGGCATTATGTCCAAATAAATTATTTTTAGTTTTAGCAAGAGTACTTGTACCCCAACCACTTTCATTTATTGCTGTTGAAAGTGATATAATTGCATTAACTGAATATTTTTCTTCTGCATCTTTAAATGTTAATTCTTCTCCTACTAAAGCACTTTTTTCTTCATTAGTGTACCCTCTTGACGCTAAAAAGTTTTTTATATCATCACTTGTAATATTAGACATTGCTCTAACTGGCAAGTACATATAATAATTATAATAAGGAATTACATTAACAGCATTATCACTTGTATTATTTTTATAATCTGATAGCATTGTTTGCATATCTTTATAGAAATAATTTCCATCAAAACTATAATATTTTATAGTATTACCATTCTTATCTTTACTAGATAAATAAGATGGCGCAGGTCCTAGATTTATTGCTGAAGAATAACAGTTATTTGCAGTTATTTTTTTTGATAATTGGTGTATTATATTACCACTTTCTGATACATAATAATAACTTGGACTTTTTACATAATTTAAAGGTATTATCTCATAACCATTATATCTTTTACTATTTGCAAAAACCATTGAATTAATCCAACCTGTTACTCCTGATATTTTAATATTTGCTCTTGATGTAGAATTTTCATAACCCAAAAATGCTGCATCAACACCACCAAATGCTCCATGTCCATTTATATATGTATATGCATTATTATTAGTAGCAGTTGTATATACATTTGAAGTAGTCATAGTTGTTCCTGTTGTATTTAAATCAACATATGCATATTCACTATATAATACTTTATTAGAGTCACTTCCTTCTCTTTTACCAATTATAGATACTATTTTATCTGTAGTTGAAGAAAGAGTATTCATATATGTATAAGCTTCATCATAAGATGCAAAACTCTTTACTAGTTCTATATTTTTTTCATCATAATTTATAGTTGATATATTATCACATGTTGTCATAGTATCACTATTTTTTATATATACTACATGATATTCTCCAGTTTGAAATTCATAAACAACATCTGCAATTACTTTAGCAAAAGGTGCAAAAATATCAAATAAAAAAGCACATAACAATATAAATACTATTTTTCTTTTCATTTTACCACCTCTTATCATATTAATTATAACAAAAAAAAAGTTTTTATTAAACTTTTTTTATTTTGCTTTACATATAATATGTAAACTTACTTTATATTATTAATAATAAATTTACTTAAATTAATATTCCCTTCCTGAGTTAAATGTATTTTATCTACCATTAAATAATTATTATTATTTATAATTTCTTTATTAAAATCTAATATTGTTACATTATCATACTCTATATTATTTATATTGTTTACATTTAAAATATATATATTATAATTATTACACATTTCAATAATTTCTATATATTCTTCCTTTGAAATATTTAATGAATTATCAAATGCTAAAACTATATTATGATTAATTTTATTTGTTTTTATATCATTTTGTATCTCTTCTTTAAGCATTTTAAATGTATAATTATTTTTTATAATAAAATTATCATCTTTAAATTCATCTTTTAAATAATCATATGAATTTAATAATATATCATTTCCATAAAATGTAATTTTTTTCTTTTTATTATTTTCATACTCTTCTATTATTTTATCTTTTTCTTTATTAAATTCTCCTAAATACACCTCAAATATACTTTGATATATTACATCAGCATAAGCACTTCTTCCTATTTCTGTTAAATGTATTTTATCAGGCAAGAAATATTCTGGATGACTTTTTGAAATATTATTCCAATCTATTATATATAAATTATCATATTTTTCTTTAAATTTATTTAATTTATCATTAACATGTACATCACTATCATTAGTAACATTTACCCAAAATACTTTACTATCTTTACAATTTTCCATTATCTGTATTTTTATTTCTTCAGGACAATCTCCATTTGCGCCTAAGTTAAATAACATTACTTTACCAACTATATTTTTATCTTTTAAATCTTCTAGTATTCCATTTAAAACCCATGCTGTTCTTGAAATAGAAGCATCAAAATACCCATTTGGAAATTTATCATAAAGATTATTAACTGCTCCAAGCATAACCGAATCTCCTACTCCTACAATAGATATATTAGTTACCATTTCCTTTAATTTTTCTTCTGCATTATCAAAATCTTTTATTATAGCATTAAAATTTTCCTCTTCTTCTTTTTCTTTAAGAGCATATTCTTCTTGTCTTTTTTTAATTATTTCAGCATTCTTCTCAAGATCTTTTTCTAATAATTTCATTTCTTCAGTGTAATCTTTTGAAGTAATATATTTATATAGACCAAATATTGTAAAAATTATTATTATTGTTGTAATAAGATTTTTTATTATATTTTTTTTATTATTCTTAAGTATATAATTTAAAATATAAGATAATATTATAACTAATAAAATTATTAAAATATTTTTTAAATAAATAGGTGCATTTATATATTGAAATAAGAATATAACTGGATATTGTATTAAATATATTTCATAGCTAATATTTGATATTTCTTTTATTAATAATTCTGTAGTAGTATTTTCATATGATATAGATATTGTTGAATATTCAATTAATCTACATGAAATAAAAGATACAATAATCATGAATAAAGCATAATTATTATTTAAAGCATCTACTTTTATAAATAAGAATATACATATTATTAAGTAAGAATATAAGAATAAATTTTTATATTTATTTTGAGTATTTTTTTTAAATACTATATTTCCATAATAGTTATGTATAAAACCTAAAGTTATACCATATATATAAGAAAATATTCTTGAAAAAGTACTATAATAAGAAGACATTATATCATTATTTAAACTAGTTTTGTAAAAATATATTGAAGATATTATTGATATAATAAATAAAAATGTACATGAAATTTTTTTACCAAATTTATTACTAATTTTTTTTATCAATAAAAATATAAATGGAAATAATATATCAAGTTGCACTAAAATTGATATATACCATAAATGCATAAATGGTGAATTAATATGTCTTGCAAAATAATCTGAATTAATACTTAATTGCCAAAAATTATTGTATGAAAGTATAGAAGATGTAACTTCTCTTTTTAAATTAAGCCACAATATATTTGGAAAAAATGATATAACTGCAACTGTTATAAATATTACAATAATAAGTGGAATGTATAATCTTTTTATTTTATTTTTATAATATTCTTTTATAGAAAAATTATCTTTATTAAAAGCTGAAAAAGCATCTAAATAACCTGTTAATACAAAGAAAATACATACTGCTAAAAAACCACCTTTTAATATATTTAAGTGATAAAAAAATACTGCTATACATGAAATAAATCTTATTAAATTTAAATTTTTATAATACTTTTTCATAACTACCTCTATTTAATTTAATTATAGTAAATATTAATAATATTGTAAATATAAGTGTGCTATAAAATAATTTTTTATAATACATAGTGACCCCTAGGTTATTATGTATTTTTTG
>CAZKUP010000021.1:0-13979 GCA_964555985.1 uncultured Clostridium sp.
TAGTGGAGTTAGTTTTTTTATACCCTTTCGCTTGACAACAAGATACCACAGTTTTTTATTTTTATCTACTTAATTGCCCTAATTTTGTAGATTTTTTTTCGTTCTTTTGTAGAAAGTTTGTTAATTATTTGTAGGTTTTTTGTATTTTTTAGTATATCCCTATTTTAAATCTGTTTGTATGAAAAAAAGAAGTATTACGATATTATTATCATTAATACTCTCTTTATATCTCATAGATAAATTGTAATTTGTTATTTTTTATTTCTTATATAAGCACATATAATTTTTACAACGCTATCATTTCCAATTGATGAATCAATACATAAATCATAATTATTTTTATCTCCCCAAGTTTGATTAGCAATAATACTATAATAATTTGATCTAGATTTATTTGAGTTCATTATATGCTTTTTAGCACTTTTTTCATCATCATTATAAATTTTCATAATATTTTTAATTTTATAATCCATAGGTGCATAAATAAATATTTTAACTAAATTAGGATTATCTCTTAATATATAGTCTGCTGATCTGCCAACTATTACTGTACTACCTTGTTCTGAAATTTTTTTAATTACTTTTGCTTGATTTATAATAGCTTCCTTGTTTGCATCTAAAGATAAATAATTATCATATAATTCTTCATCAGTATAATCCATTTTAGATAATTTATTTTTAATTGCAAATTCCTTTATTTCTTCTTTATCATAGAATGGAATATT
Organism: uncultured Clostridium sp.; assembly: GCA_964555985.1. Lineage (GTDB taxonomy): Bacteria > Bacillota_I > Bacilli_A > RF39 > UBA660 > CAG-1193. Next base: position 726 of record CAZKUP010000021.1, read on the forward strand.
TAATTCTTTTGCTACTAATCTTCCTATTTCTTTACCATTAGTTCCATGTTCTCTAGAAATAGAAATAATTAAATTATTTGCAATTTTGCTATCTTTTATATTTTTTATTTTTATATTATAAGAATTTTTTAATATAAATATTGAAATAACCATAGTTAAAATTTCTGCTATTGGAAATGTCCACCAAACAATATTTGTTACATTATCAGACAATGTAAATAAATATGCTATTGGAAATACAAAAATGATTAATCTTAATAATGAAATTATTAAAGGTCTAATCGCATAATTAATTGATTGTAATATACCTTGAATAGCAATAGAAACACCCATAAATACAAATCCAATACTTGATATTCTAAGTGCTATTGTACAAACTTCAATTATTTCTTTGGTTGTTCCACCGGCTAAACCAAATAAACTTGATAATGGATATGCAAATAATTCAAATAATATTGATAATATTAAAGTAACTATTATCGTATCTTTAATCCCATACTTAATACAATCATCAATTCTTTTTTTATCTTTCATACCATAATTAAAAGATAAAATTGAAATTATAGTATTAGATAGACCAAACGCTGAAAATAATGCTACTTGCTGAATTTTATAATAAATTCCAAATGAACCAATTAAAACTGTTTGATCTACATTTGCAAGTCCTAATATAGCATTCATACCAGCCATCATAACAGCAAGTAATGCTTGCATAATAGCTGCTGAAATTCCTATACTATAAATACCTTTAATTAAATTAAAATTAGGTTTTATAAATTTTATATTGCCATCTATTTCTTTATTTTTCTTATAATGAAAATACATTGCTACAAATAAAGAAACAAATTGTCCTATTACTGTTGCCCAAGCTGCTCCTGCTACTCCCATATTTAAAGGATAAATAAATACATAGTCTAAGATAATATTTGTTACTGCTCCTGATATTTGTGAAATTGTTGAAAGCATTGTTTTACCAGTTGCTTGTAAAAATCTTTCATACACCGTATAACCTATAGAACCTAAAGATAAACATGTACATATTTTTAAATAAGATGTTCCCATTGCTAATATTTCACTATCATTAGTAAATAATGAAATAAACCATTCTGAACCAAACCAACCAAATACTAAAAATACTAAATAAATACATAAACTTAAAAATATACCATTTCCAGCAACTTTATTTACTTTGTCCTTATTATTTTCCCCTAAACTTTTTGATAATAATGCATTTAATCCTACACCAGTCCCAACTCCAATGGCAATGATCATTATTTGAATTGGGAATGCATATGTTAATGCTTGATTAGCAATTGCTCCTGTTTCACCCATATTTGCAACAAATATACTATCAACTACGTTATATAGTGCTTGAAGAACCATTGATATAATCATAGGTAGTCCCATTTTCCAAAATAACTTATTCATTGGAGCTATCGCCATTTTATTTTGCTCTTTTTCTTTCATTATTTTTCCTCCTTCTCTAGGCGAGAAAAAAGGCATAAATCCAAAAACTGGATTTACGCCCTTTTTAAAAGCCACTCGTCATACAAATAATATTTTATCAAAAAAATACATTTTTTTCAAGAAACGAAATTAACAAATTACTATTTATCTGTTCAACTATATTATAACACACAATAAGTATTTTTTATTATTTTTAAAATAACTTGCAATAAAATCTTGTAAGAGTTAATATCACAACGAGGTGATGGTTTAATGGGTCGTAAAGTTTTTAGAAACTCTGATATTTATAATATTGTTGCTAATAATATTAAAAAACAACGAATCGCTGCTGGTATTACACAACAAGAACTTGCAGATAGAACTGGTTATTCCCATGAATATATAAGGCGAATTGAAGCTCCAAATCGAACAAGTGGATTTACAATTGAAAGTGTATATGTAATTTCAAAAGCCTTAAGTATTCCTATGGAAGTATTATTTAAAACAAAAAAAGGAGTCAACGATTGACTCTTTTTTAGTGAGCTTCAAACCTTAATTTGAAGATACTTGCATCACCTCCTTTCAACACGAAAAAAAGTAGCATCTCTACTACTTTATTCCATTTTTAACTTACTTTTACATTACTTCTTTTTTTTAAATATATTGTTGCACCTATTAATCCAATTAATGATATAGATCCAATTAATAAGCTAGTTCCTATATTATCAAATGTTTTAGGGTTTTCTTCTTGTTTTTCTAATTGTGCTACTACAAACTTTGTTTCAACTTCTGCACCATCAGAGAATTCTACTTTGAAAGTATGTTCTCCAACTTTTAATGTATCTAAATAACTTTGATTTAAAACAATTATTGTACTACCACTTTCTGATGTATAATTATTTCTATCAACTAATTTACCATCAACATACACTGAATTATTAAATACACTATAATCTGCATCAATTCTAAATCTTAATTCTTTATCTTTTGATATTGTATAAGTTTGATTAGCACCTTCTAAAAAGTTATATACTATTTTTTCAACAATTACTTCAACTTCTAAATTCTTTGTTATATTAGATATTGTTAATGTACCATCAACTAATTCCTTACTTTGTCCATCAACTAATACTTTAACTATTTTATAACCACGACTTGCTGAAATTACAAAATCTTGATTATCTCCATAATTAACATTAACAACTCCATTAGGTGTAATAGTAGCATTTACATTATCTTTTACTGTTATTGTAAATGGGATTTTCTTATATGTTACAACTACATTTTTATCTTCATTCATTGTAAGTTCTAACTTATTGTTAGTTATTGTAGTTTCTACATTATTAACTAAAACTTTATCAATCATAAATCCAGTATTTGGTGTAAAAGTAATAGTTTTTTTAGTATTAGGTAAAATATTACTTATTGACTCTGATATAGTTCCACCAGTTCCATTTACACTCGTTGTTAAATTATATTTAATCCCATCAATTTTTATGTACTCATAATTTTCCATTGTATTTGAATAAACACTACTTGGTATAGCATCAACTACACTTGTTGTTCTATCATTTATTTTCATTTCTTTATTTAATGTTTCATTACCAATATATACAGTTGATGTATTTGGCATTATATCATTAATTGTATAAGCTAAAGCATAATTATAACCTTTAACTAATTGACCATTTTTACTTTTAAATGTCAAATTATTGAATTTTAAATCAATATTAAGATTTGGATTTTCATTAGGAGTACCTGTTTCAATTATTCCTCCAAATACAGCACTTGTTGATAATTCATCATTATTATAAGTTTCAAAAATACCATCATTGATTTCAAAATTAAACTCTACATTATCATGCCATGCCTTATTATTACTTTCTACCAAAGCAAAAATACTATCATATACTAAATTATTAGCAGTAAGAATTGATGTTTGAATATATTTTCCGCCATCAACTACCAATTTATAATTTTGAGAATTTTGATTAATACCAATAGAAGTATTATCTTTTCCACCATTAAACAACCATATTGTACCAATACCATCTAATTTTCCATTACCATCACTAGAATCTTTAATTGTAAATGTTCCTGAGTTATAAAAATTTTCTTCATAAGTATCTGTACCATACATTATCCATATCATTCCATTTTGTAAATCTAATGTATGTCCATTTAAATCAACTGTTAAACCATCAGTTACTATAAACGTAGCAAAACCATTTAAAGTAATATCATTCATTATTTTAATTTCAGATACTTCAATATTTTGATTATCTTTTACCTTTATAGCATAGTCTAATAAATCATCAGCAGTTGATACTTCAACTAATCCATTTACAACATTTAATGCACTAACATTTGTTGCACTAAACATAAATATACATATAAAAACAAATAACCCTAAAAGTTTTTTAATATTTTTCATATTATCTATATTCCTCCTCTATTATAAGTATAACACACAAATTAATTATCCGCTTATTTTTTTAACAAATTTTAATGTTTTTTTGCATTTTTTGATATTTTTTTTAAAAAAATGGTATCATTAATATAGGTGGAATAGATGGGAAAGAAAAAAAGAAAGTTAAAATGGAAAAATATTATTCTAATTTTTATATTTTTGATATGTTTAATAGCACTTATTATTTCAACTATAAATATAGTTAAATGGAAATTAGATTCTAATAAGATAGATAAACAAATTGAAGAAATACAAGAAATTGTTGAAGTTCGTGAAGTTGTTGATACCGATACTACTGAAATTGTAGAACAAGAAGAAGAAATACCAAAATCTAATCCTTACTGGGATTATATAGGTATGAATTTAATTAATGTTGATTTTAATGAACTTAAAAGTATCAATTCTAATACTAAAGGTTGGATCCAAGTTAATGGTACTAATATTAACTATCCATTCGTTCAAGCAACTGATAATAAATATTATTTAACACATTCATTTGATAAAAGTTATAATGGTGCAGGATGGGTATTTTTAGATTATAGAAATAGTATTAGAGAGTTTAAAAAAAATACTATTATTTATGCGCATAGTAGATTAGATAATACTATGTTTGGCTCCCTTAAAAATGTATTAAAAGGTGAGTGGTTAAATGATTATAATAACTATGTTGTTAGGTTATCTACTGAATATGAAAATACATTGTGGCAAATTTTTAGCATATATCATATACCTACAACTTCTGATTATATTCAAGTTGATTTTGATTCTAATGAGGAATTTATTAATTGGTCAAATATGTTAATAAATAGAAGTGTATATAATTTTAATACTAGTATAAATGAAAATGATAATATATTAACTCTTTCTACTTGTTATAATAATAGTGATAAGGAAAGATTAGTAGTGCATGCTAAACTTATTAAGAAAAGTATAAGGCAATAATTTTTGCATGAAAAATGGTTGAAATGGATGAGAAAATAATGTATAATACCATGTGAGTAAGAAATTTACTCCTTGCTTTTCTTAAAAGTGGAAAGCCGAATAGACCGAAAGGAGGAACAAAATATGAAATATGAAATAATGTTTATAGTAAGGCCTAATTTAGAAGATGGTGAAATTAAGAATATTGTTAAGTCATTTGAAGAAGTATTAACTAAGAATGGCGCTAAAATCGAATCATCTAAAGAAATGGGACAAAGAGAACTTGCTTATGAAATAAATGATCATAAGAGTGGATATTACTATTTATATGAAATTAGTTCTAAAGATGATAAAGCTGAAAAAGAATTTAATCGTTTAGCAAATCTAAGTGAAGATATAATTCGTCATATGATAATTAGATTATAAGAAAGAGGTAATTTATGAACAAAGTTGTTTTAATAGGACGTTTAACAAGAGATCCTGAACTTAGATATACTTCAAGCAATATTCCAAGTGCAACATTTTCTTTAGCAGTTAATAGACCATTTCAAAATCAAAATGGTGTTAGAGAAGCTGATTTTATTAGTATAGTTATGTGGAGAAAGCCAGCTGAAACTGCTAAGAAATATTTATCTAAAGGAAGTTTAATTGCTGTAGAAGGAAGAATACAAACTAGAAATTATGATGGTGCTGATGGAAAAAAAGTATATGTTACTGAGGTTGTTGCAGATAACTTTGAATTTCTTGAAACAAAAGCTCAAAGAAGTATGAATCAATCAAATGATGGATATACTCAAGATATTGAATATAGAGAAGCACCCACTACAAATGTAAGTGATGAGCCATTTATGGATTTTGGTGATTCAATTGAATTAAGCGATGATGACATTGCATTTTAAGATAGGAGGATATAAAGTGGCAGAATTTTATAGAAAAAAGAAAAAAGTATGTCAATTATGTGCTGGTAAAGAAGTAAACTACAAAGATGTAGAAACTATAAAAAAATATGTTGATAGAGAAAAACATAAAATATTACCAAGAAGAGTAACTGGAACTTGTGCAAAACATCAAAGAGTTGTTGCAGAAGAAGTAAAGAAAGCTCGTTTTATAGCACTTATACCATATGTTGGTTAAAAGAATAGAAATCTATTCTTTTTTTCTTTTTTTTATTGTATAATATTACTTATAAAGGAGCACTTATGATAGAATATATAAAAATAGAGAATTTAATTAATAATTGTAGTGAGGTATTTATTACTGCACATAAGAATATAGATTTAGATGCACTTGGTTCTATTCTTGGAATTTATTATATTGTTAATAATTTAGGCAAAAAAGCACATATAGTAATAGATGATGATGAATTAAATAAGGAAGTTCTAAGAGCACTTAATACCATTTATAGTGTAGATGATATTAAGACTAGTACTTTTAATGAAATAGAAGAGTTAATAAATGATGAATCTTTATTAATAGTTACGGATACTAGTAATAAAAATAGAATTCAAAATGATAAATTACTTAAAATAAAAAATAAAATAGTAATAGATCATCATATTGAATCTGAAAGTTCTATTCCTTTAGTAACATATAAATATATTGATACATCTAGTTCTTCTGCAACAGAAATAGTACTTGATTTAATAAATGAATTAAATATATATATTCCAAAAGAAGTTGCGACTATTATGTTGTCAGGTATGTATATAGACACGAATGGATTTATGGTAAAAACTACTGAAAAAACTCATATATATGCTTCAATGTTATATAAATTTGGAGCTGATTCAAAGGAAGCACAGTATTTACTTAAACAAAATTTTAATGAGTTTAAAAGAAGACAAAAACTTACTTTAAGTACTGAAATAATAGGTAAATTTGCTATTACTTTATCTAATAGTGTATATTCTTCAGTAGAACTTGCTAAGTCAAGTGATGTTCTTTTAACATTTAATAATATTGAAGCATCATTTAGTATTGCAAAAATAGATGATGATATTATAGGAATAAGTGCGAGAAGTTTAGGAAATGTTGATGTTGAAGATGTTATGAAAAAGTTTAATGGTGGTGGTCATAAAACTGATGCAGCATGTCAAATTAAAGGTAAAACAATAGAAGAAGTAAAGAATGAATTATTAGAAGTATTAGGAGGTTTAGAATGAAAGTTATATTTATAAAAGATGTAAAAGGTCAAGGAAAAAAAGATGAGATAAAAGAAGTAAAAGATGGATATGCGATGAATTATCTTATTAAAAATAAATATGCAGTTATGTATACTGAAGGAAGTAATAAAAGATTAAATGATGAGATAAATATTAGAAATGAGCAATATAAGATAGATGTAAGTAATGCATTAAAATTAAAAGAAAAATTAGAAAAAGAAAAACTAATATTTAAAGTAAAAACTGGGAAAGAAGATAGGGTATTTGGAAGTATATCTTCTAAGCAAATTAAAGAGAAATTAGATGATATTGGATATAAAATAGATAAGAAAAAAATACTTATTGATATACCTATTTCTAGTCTTGGTACTTCTTTTGTTAGTGTTGAATTACATAAAGAAGTTATTGCAAAATTAGAAGTAGTTTTAGAAAAGGAGTAAGATATGAACCCAAAAGTACAACCACATAATCAAGAGGCAGAACAATCAGTACTTGGAGCAGCATTTATATCTAAGGTTGCACTTCAAAAAGTGTGTGATGATTTAATGCCTGAATCTTTTTATTTTGATTCACATGCTAAAATATTTGAGGTATTAAAAGAATTATATCATGAAGGAATTGCAGTGGATGTTACTACTGTTACAGATAAATTAAAGTCAAAAAAATTACTTTCTCAAGTAGGTGATGTTGATTATTTGCTTGAAATAATAAATTCTGTTCCAACTGCATCAAATGTTGATTATTATATAAATATTGTTAATGAAAAAGCAGTTTTAAGAAGTTTAATTGAAACAGCTACATCAATTGTATCTGATGCTTATATTGGAGATTCATCTATTAATGAAACTTTAGATGATGCGGAAAGAAAGATATTAAATGTAGTTAAAAATAGAAAAACAAGTGAATTTAAACCAATACAAGAGGCCTTATCCACAGCGCAAAGTAATTTAGAGAAGTTATCAGAAAATGGTGGAGAAATTACAGGTGTTCCAACTGGGTTTTATGATTTAGATAAAGTTACTACTGGATTTCATGAAAATGAAATGATTATTTTAGCTGCCCGTCCTGGTATGGGTAAAACAGCAATTGTTCTTAATATGGTTGTTAATGTTGCAACATATACAAAAAAGAATGTAGCAGTATTTAACCTAGAAATGAGTGCTGATCAACTTGCAATGAGAATGATATCTTCTGCAGGACAAATAGATGGTTATAAAATAAGAACAGGTAAACTTGAACATAATGATTGGAAAAGAGTAAATGAAGCAATAAGTCAACTTGCAGATACTCATATTATGATAGATGATACACCTGGTATTAGTATTGGTGAAATAAGAGCAAAATGTAGACGTTTAGCAGCTACTGAACATGGTCTTGCAATGATAGTAATAGATTATCTTCAACTTGTATCAACTACATCAAAGTACGCAGGTAATAGACAACAAGAAGTTGCAGAAATATCTAGAGAATTAAAAAAATTAGCACTTGAATTAAAAGTACCAATAATTGCATGTGCACAATTATCTCGTGCAGTAGAAGGAAGAGAAGATAAGCGTCCACTTATGAGTGATTTAAGAGAATCTGGTTCAATAGAACAAGATGCTGATATTGTTGCATTCCTTTATAGAGATGATTATTATAATAAAGAAGCAAGAATGGATGATAATAATAGTGTTGTTGAATTTATAATTGGAAAAAATAGAAGTGGTGTTACAAAAACTGTTGAGTTATTATTTAAAAAGAATACAAGTACATTTATTGGATATAAAAAGGAAGAATGATGAAGGTTTGTGTACTTGCTAGTGGCTCAAAGGGTAATGTAACATATGTAGAAGATAATGACACTAGAATACTTATTGATATAGGTATGAGAAGTATATATGTTGAAAATGAACTAAGAAGTATTAATGTTGATCCAAATACAATTGATGCTATACTTATAACACATACTCATAGTGATCATATCTTAGGACTTAAAACATTTACAAAAAAATATAATCCAAAAGTATACATAAGTCATAGAATGGAAAATGAAATAGACTTAAGTAATATAAAATATATATCTAGTGAAATGAATATTAAAAATATATATGTAAAAGCATTTAAAACATCACATGATGTAGAAAGTTTTGGATATATTTTACAAAATAAACTTGTTTATATTACTGATACAGGTTATATAAATAATAAATATTTTCCAATGCTAAAAAACAAAAAAATATATGTTATAGAAAGTAATCATGATATAGAAATGCTTGAAGAAGGTCCATATCCATATTACCTTAAACAAAGAGTATGGAGTGATAAAGGACATTTATCTAATAAAATGTGTTCGGAGTATTTATCAAATTTAATTGGTGATGAAACACAAGCAATTGTACTAGCGCATTTATCAGAAACTAATAACACTGAACAAATTGCACTTGATGAATTTAATAATTATGAAAATAATAAAAAAATAAAAAATGTATATGTTGCAAAACAAAAAGAAAGAATAGATGTGATAGAAGTATGATTACAATAATAACTGTTGGTAAAATAAAAGAAAAATATATAAAAGAAGGAATAAATGATTATTTAAAAAGAATAAGTAAATATACTAAAGTAGAACTTATTGAATTAGAAGATGAATCATTTGATAAAACAAAGACATTAAAAAAAGAAAGCGAAAAGATATTAAAAAAACTTAATTCAAAATCATATATAATAACATTAGAAATAGAAGGAGAAGAATTATCTTCAATAGAACTTGCTAAACTAATTGATAAAAAAACATCATTAAATAGCAATATTACATTTATTATAGGAGGCTCTTATGGCCTAGATGATGAAATAAAGAAGTTATCTAATTATAAATTATCATTTTCAAAACTGACTTTTCCACATCAATTATTTAGATTATTATTTTTAGAACAAATTTATAGAAGTTATAAAATAATTAATAATGAAGAATATCATAAATAGACTTATGTCTATTTTTTATTAGAACATATGTTTGATAAAAATATGCTTTATATATTATAAAAATAATGATATAATTTTATTGCGTTTATGTATAATAAGTAATGAGGTATAAATATGAAGAAGTATAAAGATTACGTAATTTTAGTATTAGTTGCATTAATTATGATATTACTTACAACTAAAACATCATATATTTTTGGTTCAGATACAGATTGGATTAACCAACATACTATATTTCCAGAATATTTTAGACAAATGTTCTATGAAACAAAAAAACTTATTCCTAATTTAGCATTTAATTATGGTGGTGGAGAAAATATATTTAATTTTTCTTATTATGGACTATTAAATCCGATAATTCTTCCTTCGTATTTTCTTCCATTTATAGATATGACTACTTATATAATAGGTATTAATATATTAACAATTATATTAAGTGTAATATTATTTTATAATTTTTTACTTAGTCATAATATAAAAAGGGAAATATCTCTTACCACAGGAATATTATTTGTATTATCAGTTCCACTTATTTTTCATATGCATAGACATATTATGTTTGTAAATTATATGCCATTTTTAATTCTTTCTTTAATGGGTGTAGATAAATATTTAAAAAGTAAAAGAAAAAATTTATTAATGATAAGTGTATTTTTAATGATTATGACAAGTTATTATTTTAGTGTGTCGTCATTAGTAGTTATATTTATATATTATTTATATAATTATTTAAAAAAGAGTAAATTTAATATAATAGATATAATTAAATTTGTACTTGTATTATTAATTCCAATACTTTGTTCTGCTGTATTATTATTACCAACTTTAGACACACTATTAAGTGGTAGAAATACTATGCAAAAAAGTTTTACAATAGAATTATTAAAACCAAGAAAAAACATAGGTGATATTATAAATGATGTAGATTCACTAGGTCTTGGTATAATTGCAATTATTACACTTATATATCTTTTTTATACTAAGAAAAAAGAAAATATAACAATATCTTTAGTATTAACAACAATATTATTTATTCCTGTTTTTGCATACATACTAAATGGGGGATTGTATACTAGATGTAAATGTTTAATACCATTTATACCTTTGTTTTGTTATTTAATTTCATTATTTTTAAGTGATGTTATTGATAAAAAAATTAATCTATATAAATTCTCACTATTAATAATACTTATATTTATAATACTATATATATACTCAAAAGATAATATATTATTACATTCTATAATTATAATACTATCACTTTTACTATATAATAAATTTAATAAAAAAATTATAATAACAATCCCATTAATTATGTTATCATTCTTTTTATCATTTAATAAAATCAGTGAAGAAAGTCTTATAACATATAAAGAATATAATACTATATTTGATAAAAAAATAGAAAAAGAAATAAATGATGTAATAGAAAAAGATGATGATTATTATAGATTTATCAATTTAAATTATAATTTAAAAACTATGAACAAAATATATAATAATAAATATTTTACAACAAGTATTTATTCATCAACATATAATAAAAATTATTTAAATTTTGTTAGAAATAATTTTGCAACAAGTAGAAATGATTATAATTATTTTTTAGTTGCAACAAATAAAGATCTTTTATTTAATTCGTTTATGGGAGTAAAATACATATATTCAAAAGAGCCACTGCCATATCCATATGAAAAAATAAGCGAAAATGTATATAAAAATCCTAATGCTTTACCATTAATATATTCTAGTAGTGATACAATAAGTAAAATAGAATTTAATAATTTAACATATCCATATAAAAACTATACATTACTAAATAATGTAGTAGTAGATTCGAATGAGAAAAGTGTTAATAAATTTAATATTGAAAAACTAGAAATTCCATATAAAATAATAAGCTCAAGAGGAGTAGATTTAGAAGAAAATGTTATTAAAGTAAAAAAAGAAGGTACATTAATATTAAAATTTGAGAAGGAATTAGTCAATAAAATACTTTTTATAAAGGTAGAAGGCCTAAGAAGAAATAGTTGTAAAGATGATAAAATTACTATGTCAATAAATGGAGTAGATAATTCATTAACATGTAAAGGATGGCCATATCCAAATAAAAATAGTATATTTCATTATACAATTAATTCAGATAAAATAGATACTTTAGAAATAAAATTAACAAGAGGAAATTATTATGTAGAAGATATAAATACATATATAATGGATTACAAAGATATTACGAATCCAAATATTGATCCTGCTAAAATAAATAGTATAAAAGATGATAAAATTATTGCAAATATAGATTCAAAAGAAGATGGATACTTAGTTACAAGTATACCTTATGATAAGGGATTTACAATAAAAATAGATGGAAATATAGTAGAAACTCAAATAGTTAATACAGCATTTGTAGGTGCAAAAATAAAAAAAGGAAGTCATAAAATAGAAATAAGTTATAAATCACCTTATTTAAAAGAAGGAAAAATAATTTCATCAATTGGTATTATTTTATTTGTAATAACTAATTTATATGATAGAAAAAAGCATAAAAATAAATAACTTTTATGCTTTTTTTTAAAAAATGCGAATATTTTAGTTGACAACTCAGTAAAATTATGTATAATAGCGGTTTGAAAAAGGGAGATGAATTAAATGGAAATAAGAGAAATCAATGAAAAATGTAGAGATTTAAGAAATAAAATTATGATTAATGAAGAAATTCTTAAGGATTTAAAAGAAGAAGATAAAGTAAAGGAATATGTAAGTGTTTTACGTGATTTAAAGAAAAATAAACAAGCATTACAAAGCTTAATGATTCAATTAAATTGTAAAAAAATAATGAATTGCACACATTTATTTGTAAAAACAGAAGTTGTTAATATAGATGAAGAAAATACAGAAGTATATCACTGTTTAAAATGTGGATTAACAAATGAATATCAAGCAAAAGAAGTACCAAATAGTAGACTATCTGAAATGCAAAAAATGATGGGAACATTATATTATGGTTGTGCAGCACATGGAGATGTATTAAGTGATAATATTTATTCATTTGAAAAAGCATACGCAGTTTATAGAAATTTAATTGCAAATAATCCAAGAATTACTATGCAAACATTAAGTAATACATTTGAAGATGCTTATGAATTTACTTATGGCAATGAAGAAATATTTGATCAAAATTTAGAAATTGATTCAGTAGTTAGATTCAAAAATAAAACAAAATAAAAAGTTATAAATTGATGTGAACCCTGTTTGGTAGACATCATATAAAAAGTCAAATTAAAAATCAAG
>CAZKUP010000022.1:0-12839 GCA_964555985.1 uncultured Clostridium sp.
TGTTGTAATTTTTCTTTTTTTATGTATAATAATGAAAAAAAGGGAGGGTTATGTGTGAATAAGGAATTAAAAATTATAAATAATAAATTATATTCACTTGATGAAAATGGAAATAAAACTATAAGGGAATGTGTAGATAATATTGATGATATATTATTAAAAGAGAATATTATAGAAGCTTTAGAAAATGGAAAAAAGGAATTAGAATATTGTTCTAAAAGATTTAATTATGAAAAAATAAGAGATTTTATTTATATCCCATCTCCAATATTATCATCTTTTTTAATACCTATAATAATGTCTTATTTAAAAGATTTACCGAATGTACTTATTATAAATGGTGGAATAATTTCAAGAGAAAAATATATAGCATTATTTATTGGGCTATTTACTCCATTAAGTATAAGAATATCAAAAGAGTGGTATAAAGAATATAAAGAAGAATTAAATAATGAATTAGGAAGGGTTATTGCAATTGATTCTTATAAAAGAAATATATTGATTCAAAAAAAAGAATTAAAAAAAATAAAAGTAATAAAACAGATATAAGTACAGTTGATATAAGTAATAATTTTAATATAAAAAATTGTATTGAAATAAATACTATAGTTAGTGATATAAATGCTTGTTATGAATTTGGAATAAATTATAAAAGTGTATTTGAATATTATTTGTTAAATAATGAATTGCCTGGATATATTAAATATAGATCTAGTGAGGAAAATGTTAAGTATTTAAAGAATATAATTCATGAAAATGGAAAAAAGATTAAAATTAAGAGAAATAGACATTAATATTTTAAAAAAAGTTTTAGCAATAGGTAGTTGACTATCTATTGCTTTAGTATTATACTAAATATAGTTAACTAGCATTAACTATATTTGGGAGGTATAATGGAAAAGTATTTAAATGCTAATATAGTTTTTTCAAAATTTTGTAGAGATTATATGAATTTAAAAAAGGATTTACCAATAAGACCTAGTGAAATGGCGGTATTAAATATTATAACTAAAAGAGATGGTCTATTTACACCAGTAATGATTTCTGAACTTTTAGAAGTGACTAAACCAATGGTTGCAAGTCATATATCTGTTTTAGAAAAAAATGGATATATTACAAAGAAATATTTAGAAAATGATAAAAGAAGTTTTTATGTAATTCCAACTAAAAAAGCAGTAGATTTAGTAGATAAAACTGAAATGAATTTAAATAAAAAGTTAAAAAATATTGAGAATAAATTAGGATTAAAAAAGTTTTTAGAACTAATTAATGCTTTAGAAGATGTAAGAATGTGTTTGGGTGAAAATGAGAAGGAATGACCCAACATGGAATCCTTGGCATGGATGTCATAAATGTAGTGAGGGATGTAAAAATTGTTTTATGTATTTTTTAGATGCGAAAAGGGGTTTGGATGGGTCTTTAATATCAAAAAATAAGACAAATTGGGATTTACCTTTAAAAAGAGATAGAAATGGGTCTTTTAAAATAAAATCTGGTGAATTTGTAAGAGTATGTATGTCTTCTGATTTCTTTTTAGAAGAAGCTGATGAATGGAGAGAAGAAGCATGGAATATTATGAGAAAAAGAAAAGATGTAACTTTTTCATTATTAACTAAAAGGCCTGAAAGAATAAAGAAGTGTTTGCCACCAGATTGGTATGATGGATGGGATAATATTACATTTGCAGTTTCTTGTGAGAATCAAAGAAGAGCAGATGAAAGAATACCATATTTATTAAATCTTCCAATAAAACATATTTGGGTTAGTTTAAAGCCATTTATTGGAGAAATAGATTTAGATAAATATCTTTCTACTTTAAAGATAGAAACAGTACTTTGTGGTGGTGAAAATTATGAGGGTCAAAGACCTCTTCATTATGAATGGGTAAAAAAAGTATATGATCAATGTATAAAATATGATGTTGAATTTATTTTTGGACAAACTGGTAATGTGTTTGTTAAAGATGGGATTGTTTATCATATAAAAGATTTAAATAAGCAAATGGATCAAGCATTAAAGTCAAAACTTCAGTATAGGAAAAGTGAAAATAAAGAGATAATAAAAGAAGAAATTATTGAGCAAATATCGTTTTTAAAAGGAGAATAACAATGACAAAAGAAGATATAATTGAATTTATAAAAAAACAAAAAACATCTATTATTTCATCAGTAGATGAAGATGGTTATCCATGGACAAGAGCATTAATTCAACCAAGATATATTGATGGAATTAATATTTATTTTGCAACTTATACATCATCTAATAAAGTAAGACATTATAAGAACAATTTAAAAGCATGTGTTTATTTTTTTGAAAAAGGAAAAGATTATAAAGGGGTTATGATAAGGGGTAAGATGGAAGTTGTAGAAAATGAGAAGGTTAAGGATAAATTATGGATGCCATTTTTTAATAGATTTTATAAAAAAGGAAGAAGTGATTCTGAATATTGTATTTTAAAATTTGTATGTGAAGAAGCAGAATGGTTTAGTAATTTTAAAACAGAAAGAATTTTAATGAAGGAGGTATAAATAATGCAAAATATACAAGTAGATAAAGCTATACCATGGAATCCTTGGCATGGTTGTAAAAGAGTAAGTCCGGGGTGTAAAAATTGTTTTGTGTATAAAATGGATAAAAGATATGGAAGAGATACAACTGTTATAACAAAAGGAAAAACTACATATGAATTAAAGGATAAAGATTGTCCTTTAAATTCTTTAGTAAAATTATGTTTTTCTTCTGACTTTTTTATAGAAGAAGCGGATGAATGGAGAGATGGTTGTTGGGATTTTATTAGAAGAAGAAAAGATTGTATCTTTGTTATGACTACTAAAAGACCAGAAAGAATAAAAGATTGTGTGCCACCTGATTGGCATGATGGATGGGATCATGTTCACATTAGTATATCAATTGAAAATCAAGAATACGCTGATAAAAGATTAAAAGCATTTTTAGAAGCTCCTGTAAAACATAGAGAAGTATTTTGTTCTCCATTAATTGGACCAATAACTTTAGGAAAGTATTTAGATACAGGACTTATTAAATGTGTAAATGTTGGTGGTGAAATGGCGCCTGTTAAGGATGTTAGACCAATTGAATATGAATGGGTAAAAAATCTTTATTTAGAGGCAAAAGAAAGAAATATTGAGTTTTATTTTCATCAATGTGGTTCTATGTTTTTAAAAGATGGAGTAAATATTGGAAAATGGAATTTAAAAGATCAAATAAAAAGAGCAGAAGAAGTGCAACATGAATTAGAAAGTACTTATAAATAATTGTTAAATATTAATAAAACTTGTAAGTTATATATTTAAAAAAAGTTAAATTTGACTTTTATTATAAATATGCTATAATACCTTTACTCAAGTGATTTTTGAGTTATTGGAGGAATTATGAAAGATTTACAGGGGTTTAAGAATGACCTAGAAAAAATCATTAAAAATAGTGATCAAGTATTTATTGTTCCACATATAGGAGTAGATTTAGATGCAATATCTTCTTGTATTGCTATGAGTTATATTGTAAGAAAATTAGGAAAAAGTTCACATATTGTAATTGATGAAGATTCATTAAAAATAGAACCAGGTGTTAAAATGATTATAGAAGAATGTATTAATAATATATCAATAGTAGCACTTGATAAATATAAAAAAATAAGTAGTAATAACGATTCATTAATTTTATGTGATGTTAATAAAAAACATTTAATATGTTTAAAAAATGAATTAAGTAGTTTTAAAAATATTGCTATAATAGATCATCATAATATGGATAGTAATACAATTGAAACAGACTATAAATTTATTAATGAAGAAAAATCTAGTGCATCAGAAATTATGTATGATTTACTTAAATTATTTCAAATTAAACCAGACTCATTTTTAGCAAATTATTTATTAGCAGGAATATATTTGGACACTAATAAATTTACAAAAAATGCAGGTTGTAGTACTATGAGAGTTGTTGCTAATTTAACAGCAAGAGGTGCAGATATAGCTAAAGTAAATAGATATTTTGAAGAAGACTTTTATAGTGATAGAAGAGTACAAAACTTAATTGATAGATGTGATTTTTATAGCTATACTATTGCACTTTGTGTAGGAGATAAATCTGCTAGATATCAAAAAGAAGAACTTGCTAAAGTAGCTGATTATCTTCTTAAATATAGAACTGTTGATGCATCTTTTGCAGTAGGATATACAGAAGATGATGTAATATCTATAAGTGCAAGAAGTAAGGGTGAAGTAAATGTTGGAGAGATAATGAGTGGATTAGATGGTGGTGGACATACTCTATCAGCTGCAACTAGATTAGAGGGTGCTGATTTAGATGACACTGTAAAAAAATTAAAAAAGTTATATAAATCTAGATTTAGTATTAAGTAATGAGAAATTTTTCTCATTTTTATATTAATTTAATTTATTATTTGATATAATAAGTTATGGTGGTAGTAAAATGAAAAGAATAAAAGTAAAAAACGTAATAATAGCTATAATTATTTTATTAATAATTATATTTAATATAATATTTATAATATATTCTAGTAATATGAGTGCAGTAGATAAAAAAGATACTAATAATAAAGAGGTAATAATAGAAAGTGGTATGAGTGTTGATTCTATTTTAAATTTATTAAAAAAAGAAGATTTAATTAAAAATACTCTTTTTTCTAAAATATATATAAAACTAGGAAAACTAAATATGCAAGCAGGTGTCTATGATTTAAATAAATCTATGAACTCATCTGAAATCATAAATAATATCGCAAAAGGAAAGATATCTACTAAAAATAATATATCAATTACATTTAAAGAAGGACTAAATGTAAGACAGTACGCTAAAGAAATATCTGCTAAAACAAATAATAAATATGAAGATATTATTTCTTTATTAGAAGATAGAAATTTTGCAAAAGAAATGATAAACAAATACTCATTTTTAGATGAAAGTATATTAAATAGTGAAATATATTATCCACTAGAAGGATATTTATTTCCAGATACATATACATTTATAGATAAAAATGTTGATATTAAAACAATAATAAATACATTATTACAGGAATTTGATAAAAAAATAGAACCTTATAAAGATGAAATAAAAAATAGTGAATTTACACTTAATGAATTAGTAATACTTGCATCAATTGCAGAAAAAGAATCTCTTCCTGGTTCTGATAGAAAAGGTGTTGTGGGTGTTAGTGTAAATAGATTAAAAAAAGGTATAGCATTAGGTAGTGATATGACAGCTTACTATGCCTATAAAATAGATGATTTTAAGACGCAGGGAGGACTTACTATAGATCAATTTTTAAATTGTAATAGTAAATATAATACTAGATGTTTATCTAATACTTCTTTACCTGTAGGTGCGATAGCTAATCCTGGAATAGACTCTCTTATAGGTGCGATAGAATATACAAAAAGTGATTATTTATGGTATGTTGCGGATTGTAATGGTAAAACATATTTTTCTAAAACAGAATATGAAAGAGATTTAGTAATACAAAACTTAGTAAAAGAAGGAAAATGGTGTGAAGTAAGTTCATAAAAAAAGCATCTAACTTTTGTTAGGTGCTTATATTGTTCTTATATCAGAAACATCATTAGTAAGTTTATCTATAAATAATATTCCATCTAAGTGATCAAGTTCATGTTGAAATGCAATAGCTAATTCTTCTCTTGCTCTTATAACAATCTTATTTCCATCTATGTCATATCCTTCAATTTTAATTCTTGCGTATCTTTTAACATATCCTTCTGTTTCTCTATTAACACTTAGGCATCCTTCTCCAACATCAGCAGCAATCATTTCTTCAGAATGACTTATTATTTTAGGATTTACTATAATATAATTTTCAAATGTTTGCTCTTTATCATCTTCTTTAGTTGTTTCATAAACTACTACAAAATATCTTTTTTTAATACCTAATTGTATTGCAGCCATACCCATACCAGGTCTTAGATTTCTTTCTTCTGCAATACTTTCTATTTGACTATCATGAAGATATTCTATCATATCATGTATAGCATTTTTATCTTTATCACTTAGTGGAAAAGTAACTTCATTACTAATCATTCTAAGTCTTTTATCTTTTTCATCTAATATATCTTTAGTTTTAAGCATAAAATCACTCCAATTACAAAGATATTCTATCATAAATAGTAAAAAAAGGAAACAATTTTCCTTTTTTTTAGTTATTTACTATTTTTGTTCCAATCACTATAACAAGTAAAATAAATAATACTAATATTACACCCCAATTTGTATTTCCATTATTTCCATATTGTGGTGCTTGAACATATTGACTACATCCACAATTAGGAGAGCCATAACTATAACCACTATTATATCCGTAATAATACATAATACATCCTCCTATCTAATATAATGTATTTCAAAATAATGTAAAATGTTATATTATTAACCTAAAAAATAAGAAAAAAAATAATTTTTATGGTATTATTATAATAGGTGATGAATATGATAAAAGTTTTAAGAAAAATAGATAAACCATTATTTTTTACTACAGTAATAATGTTTATTTTTGGTTTAATAATGATATTTTCATCATCATATGTTAAAGCAATTACATCACTAGATAATGCTTATTATTATTTAATAAGGCAATCAGTTATACTTTTAGTGTGTCTTAATGTATTTTTATTTCTTATAAATATTCCATCAATTAAATATAAAAAAAATTATAAATTTATATTATATCTATCAATTGGATTATTAGTTAGCCTATACTTTGTAGGTATAACTGTTAATGGTGCGAAAAGTTGGTTACCACTTCCTTTTTTTAACTTTCAACCTAGTGAACTATCTAAAATAGCTATTATAATTTATATGGCATATTACTATGATAAATTTAAGAATAATAAAGATAATCATATAATTACATTAAAACCATTTATATTTGTAGTTATAATATTTCTTCTTATTGCATCTCAACCTGATTTAGGAAGTGCTCTTATAAATATTATAATTGCATTCCTTCTATTCTTAGCTGTGCCTCTTCTTCCTAATGTAAAAAAGAAAGTATTTAAATATGGAGTATATACTTTAATATTTGTATTAATAGGTATAATCATACTTTTACTAACCGGAAAAAGTGGATTATATGAATATCAATTACAAAGATTTAATTTTCTAAACCCATGTCAAAGATATACTGAAGTAGGTACAGGATATCAAGTATGTAATGGATATATTGCTATAAATAATGGAGGACTTTTTGGTGTTGGAATAGGTAATAGTACTCAAAAATATTTATATTTACCAGAATCATATACTGACTTTATTTTCCCTGTAATTGTTGAAGAATTAGGACTTATAGTAGGTATAATTATATTACTTGTATATGCATATATAATTTATAGAATACTCTATATTGCTAAAAAAACATATACTTTAGCTCATGGTCTTATTTGTTATGGTGTAGCCGCGTATATATTTGTACATATATTTATTAACTTAGTTGGAGTACTTGGACTTCTACCTCTAACAGGTGTACCACTACCATTTTTAAGTTATGGAGGAAGTTATGCATTATGTCTTACAATATCTCTTACAATTGTACAAAGAATTAATGTAGAAACACTTTTAATTAAGCAAGAAGAGAGATTAAAAAATAAAATTAGAGAAATTTAATAAAATTTAGGGGAATTTGATATATAAATGAGGAATAATCTTTTAGGAGGTTATTTTTTTATGAAAGAAAAATTTAAAAAATATTGGTATGTATTAGTCTTAATATTATGTTTAATTTTAATTATTTATATTTATAGTAGTAATGTTCCTGTTGATATTGTAGATGCGAGTAATATAGAAGAGGAGAGTGTAGTTAATTATAATTATTATGTTGAAATTAAAGGAGAAGTAATTAATCCTGGTGTATATGAAGTAAATAGTAATGATAGAATAAATGATGTTATAAAAAAAGCAGGAGGTCTTACTAAAAATGCTGATACTAGTTTAATTAATTTAAGTAAAAAGGTAGTAGATGAGATGAATATTATAATATATTCTAAAAGTGAAGTAAAAAAAGCTAGAGAAGGAGTGGATAAAGAAAAAGAAGTAGTAGAAGTAATAAAAGAAATAGAAGTAGAAAAAGAATGTATTTGTCCAAAAGTAGATGTTACTTGTTCATATAAGAATGGTGCAGTTATTAGTACTAACAATGACACTATTATAACTGAGAATAAGAAAGAAGAAAAACTTATTAATATAAATACTGCATCAAAAGAAGAATTAATGACTATTACTGGTGTTGGAGAGAGTAAAGCTAATAATATTATTGAATATAGAAGTAAAAACAAATTCTCGAAAATAGAAGATATAAAAAATGTATCTGGTATTGGAGATAGTGTTTTTGAAAAAATCAAAGAATATATTACAGTATAGTATTTATATAATTCTTTTTATTTCATTAATTTATTCTTATATTTATAATATTAATTTTAAAAGTAAATTTAATGATGAAAATGTTATAAATGGTACGGTTACTTATTATATAATTGATGGAAATAAGCTTTCTATTAAATTAAATTCAAAAGAAAAAATTATATGTACATATTATTTTACTACTAAAGAAGAATTAAATGAGTTTAAAAAAAACATTAATTTAGGTGATTATATTAAATTAAATGGTGTTTTAACTATTCCAAGTAATAATACTATTTTTAATATATTTAATTATAAAGAATATTTAAAATATGAAAAAATAAATTATATTTTTAATGTTAGTAAAATATCTTTAATAAGAAAAAATACTAATATAATATATAAAATAAAAAATTATATATCAAAAAAAATAGATAATAATATAAATAAAGATTATTTATACACATTTATACTTGGAAATACTAAATATATAAATAATGATGCGATGAATAGTTATAGAATAAATGGTATAAGTCATTTATTTTCAGTATCAGGAATGCATATATCTCTTATTTCTTTAATAATACTTAAATTATTTGATAAAATTAAAATAAAAAATATTATAACTATAGTAATAATACTATTTTATATGTTTTTAACTAACTTCTCACCATCAATACTAAGATCAGGTATATTTTTTATAATGCTTTTAATTAAGAAAAAATATAAAATAAATATAAATAATACACATCTTATGATTCTATTACTTTCAATATGTATATTTATAGACCCATTTATAATAAAAAAAATAGGATTTCAATATTCATTCTTAATATCATTTACATTAATACTTTTTAATGATGTAATTACAAGAAATAACAATAAAATAAAAAAATCTTTAATAATATCATTTATATCATTTATTGTATCTCTACCAATTACCATTAATAATTTTAATCAAATAAATTTATTAAGTATATTCTTAAACTTATTATTTGTACCAATTGTGTCTTCATTTTTGTTTCCAATTACATTAATAAGTATTATTATACCTATTCCATATTTAAATTATATTATTGATTTATTTGAATATATATCAATATTACTATCTAAAATAGATATATTTATTATTACATTATCAAAAATAAATATATTTATAGTAATTATATATTATATAATTATTTACTATGTACTTTATAGTATAAAAAATTATAAATACAATAGAGTAATATTATTAGTAATATTTATTATAATACATACATCCTTTCCATATATAAATTCAGACTTTAATATAACATACTTAGATGTTGGACAGGGAGATTCTATATTTATAAAATTACCAAATAATAAAGCTAATATATTAATAGATACAGGTGGAAAAGTAAGTTATAAAACTGAAGATTGGAAAATAAAAAATAATAATTATTCAATCTCTTCTAATACTATTTCATATTTAAAAACACTTGGAATTAGTAAATTAGATTATCTTATTCTTACACATGGAGATGCGGATCATATGGGTGACGCTATTAATTTAATTAATGAATTTAATGTAGAAAATGTAATATTAAATTGTGGTAGTAAAAATAATTTGGAAAATAATTTAATTAAATTATTAAATAAAAAAAAGATTAAATATTATAGTTGTATTAAAGAATTAAATATAAATAAGTATAAATTTAAATTTTTAAATAATAAAATATATGATAATGAAAATGATAATTCAAGTGTTATATATACTAAAATTAATAATTATAAATTTTTATTCATGGCAGATGCGAGTATGAATGTAGAAAATACTATAATAAATAATAATAATTTAAAAAATATAGATGTATTAAAAGTAGGACACCATGGTAGTAAAACAAGTTCTAGTAAAGAATTTATTAGTGAAATAAATCCAAAGTATTCAATAATTAGTGTTGGTTCTAATAATAGATATGGTCATCCAAATAGAGAAGTGTTAAAAAATTTAGAAAAAACAAAAATATATAGAACAGATATAGATGGTAGTATTATGTTTAAAATAAATAAAAATAAAATGCAAATAAAAACATGTACATCATAGATTATTAAACTAACTATACACAAATAATTGACTTTTGTGAATGATTAGTATAAAAACATGTATATCATATATGGTGAAAGTATTGGAATTAATAATTAATTAGTGGTATAATATTTTTAGTATGAATAAATTAAATTGAGGTGAATTATGAAATATCATTTTATAGGTATAAAGGGTTCTGGAATGAGTGCTCTTGCACAAATAATGTTTGAACTTGGTAATGAAGTAGAGGGAAGTGATGTTACTCATCATTTGTTTACTGAGGATTTACTTAGAAAAAAGAATATAAAAATATTACCATTTGATGAAAATAATATTACTAAGGATAAAATAATAGTAATAGGTAATGCTTTTGATGAGAGTAATGTAGAAGTAAAAAAGGCAATTCTAATTGACGCTAAAAGATATACTTATTATGAACTTCTTTCCTTATTGGTAGATAAATTTAGTAGTACTTGTATATGTGGATGTCATGGAAAAACTACTACAACTGCACTTTTGGGGCATGTATTTAATAATATTTGTGGTGCTAATTATTTAATTGGTGATGGTACAGGAAATGCTAGTAAAGATAATAAATATTTCTTTTTAGAAGCATGTGAATTTAAGAGACATTTTTTAGCCTATTATCCTAAAAATATTATTATGACTAATATTGAATTAGATCATGTTGATTATTATAAAGATATTGAAGATATGAAAAGTGCTTATGAAGAATTTTTAACTCATACAAATGGTTTTGTCATTGCATGTGGAGATGATGAAAATATTAGAAGTTTGAATACTGATAAAAAACTAATTTATTATGGATTTAATGATAATAATGAATGGACTATAAAGAATCTTGAACTTAATAATTTAGGTAGTAATTTTGATGTATATCATAATAATGAATTTATAAATCATTTTGAGTTGCCTTTATATGGACGACATATGGTACTTAATGCTCTAGCAGTAATAATATATTCATATTTAGAAGGACTTGAATTAGAAAAAGTAAAAGAATGTATTAAAACATTTAAGGGTGCAAGAAGAAGATTCAGTGAAAAAAAAGTAAAAAATATAATTACTATAGATGATTATGCACATCATCCTACTGAAATAAAAGTAACACTAGAAGCAATAAGACAAAAGTATACTGATAAAGAAATAGTTGCTGTATTCTTAGAAAATACATATTCTAGAACTAAAAGATTTTATAAAGAATATGCAAATGCTTTAAATATTGCTGATAAAGCATATATTACAGATATATTTAGTGATAGAGAAAAAAAAGAAGATTACAAAGATGTATCTCCTATGCTTATAGTAAATAATTTAAATAATGGGGAGCATTTAAAAATAGGTAGTATTGATAATTTAATTAATGAAAATTACACTGAATGTATTAATCCTTTATTAAAACATGAAAATGCAGTAATAGTATTTATGGGTTGTAAAGAAGTTTATGATTTAAAAGAAAAATTAGAAAAGGTATTAGAGAATAAATGACTATATTAGATGGAAAAAAGATAAAAGAAGAAAAATTAATAGAATTAAAAAAAGAAATAAATTTATTAAATAAAAAACCAGGTATAGCTATTATACAAATAGGAGATGAAGATAGTTCTAATATTTATGTTAAAAATAAAAAGAAAACAGCAGAAGAATTAGGTATAAATTTTAATGTATTTAAATTTATGGAAGATGATAGTGAGAATAATATTTTAAATAAAATAGAAGAATTAAATAATGATAATACTATAGATGGTATTATTGTACAAATGCCTATTCCTACTTGTTTTAATTCTTCTATTATAAAAAATAAAATTATACCAAAAAAAGACATAGATTCACTTACTGATATAAATACAGGGTGCTTAATGCATAATAAAAATTCATTTATTCCATGTACTCCAAAAGGTATTATGACTATGTTAAATTATTATAATATTGAAATAAAAGGTAAACACATTGTAATAATAGGAAGAAGTGAACTAGTAGGAAAACCATTACTAAGTTTAATGCTTAATAATGATGCAACTGTATCAATATGTCATAGTTATACATCTAATTTAAAAAACATAACTATTTTAGCAGATATACTTATAGTTGCAGTTGGAAAACCCAATTTAGTTACAAATGAAATGATAAAAGATGGCGCAATAGTTATTGATGTTGGAGTTAATAGAGAAAATGGAAAAATAGTTGGAGATGTAGATTTTAATTCTGTTAAAGATAAATGTAGCTATATAACACCAGTTCCCGGTGGAATAGGTCAAATGACAGTACTATCTTTATATGAAAATCTATTAAAAGCATATAGAAATAATAATTAATTATGTAAAATAATGTAAAGAGATGAAGAAATTCATCTTTTTCTATTGACAAACGTGGGGGGGGG
>CAZKUP010000023.1:0-12674 GCA_964555985.1 uncultured Clostridium sp.
GTGAGAATAATAACATGTCATTTATATAATATCAGTAAAATTGTTCATAAGAGATAATATTTTTATGATCTCAGAAGATAGTTATTACTATTTATTACAAATGTTAAAACTTCAAATAATTGATGGTGAAATAAAAATAAGACCATTTATAGCTTTGATATATATGATTGAAAAATTAGGATATATTTCTTATGATGAGTTTACATATTTATTACCATTATGCAAAAATAAATATGATGTTAAGAAAATGGTTGAAAATATTAAAGCAAATAGAATTGGATTAGATATTGATGAGATAATTAAAATGAAGATATTTGAAATGAATAATTATTTAGAAGCATGGAATATTTTTAGGCAAGATTATCCAGTTAGTGAAGAAACTTTTGAAAAAATTGGTATAAATAGAAAAAGTAGATTATATGATAGGCCTTATAATAATGTTTATCACACTTTAGTAGATTTAGTTTTTCATTTGCGACATAATACATTTGAAGAAAGATTGGAAAAATATAAAGAATTATATAATTGTTGTCAAAGCATATCTGGAAACACAAGAAATCTTTGGATATCATATTTATTCTTCGGCTATAGAATAAACAATCTAGATGAAGAATTTGATAATAAATTTAGAAATCTTGATATTTCTATTGTTAAAAATATAATAGACTTTAAACAAGAATTTTTTACTACATTGCATTTATTTAAATGGAAAGTCAATTTAAAAGAATATTTTGATTTAAATAAGAGATATTTTTCGTTAACTGATATCATAAAATTTGAAGATGATAAAATAGAATTAGATATGTTACCAAAGTATTATTTTGAAAAAATAATAGATGATGTATTGGACGAAAAACTATTAGATATAAATGAATATAAAAATGTGTTTTATAATAATATCCCTCTTGAAAAGATTTCAAATAGTTACACTTTAAATATTAATGATGTTGTTAAAAATATTAACAATAGTTTAGGTATTAATTTGACAATAAATACAGTTAATGATTATGTAGAAAACGAGAAATTAAAAGCATTTAATAAGTTAATAGATGATAAATTTTCTAATGATAAATTAATTATGTTATTGGATAATATTAAAAACAGAAACGATGATTTAATTAATGAGTATGTAACCGATAATGCTACAGTTCCAACAATTTTTGAGTATATATTAGGAATTACTTGGTATAGGATTAGTAACAAAAAAGGAAATATACTTGATTATATGAATTTAAGTTTAGATGCTGACTTGCTTCCAAAAACTCATGCTGGTGGTGGTATGGCAGATATTGTATATAAATATGATGAAGATGGTTATCCTAAACATGATTTATTAATAGAAGCAACACTTTCAGAATCTACTGGTCAAAGATCTATGGAAATGGAGCCTGTTTCAAGACATTTAGGTGAAAATATAAAATTAACAAATAATGAAAATGATTATGCTTTATTTGTAGCACCTGTATTAGAAGAAAGAATAATAATGGATTTTAGAAATAGAAAAACTTATTGTTATCCAAAAGGAAATGGTGATTATACAAATGGGCTTAAAATTATACCTATTAATATAGATATTTTAAAAATTTTACTTATTAATAATGTAAAGTATGATTATATATATTCTTGGTTTGATAAGGCTTATAAGTCATTAGAACCTGATCCAGTATGGTTTGCAAAAGAAATTTTAGAAAAAGTATAGATAATTGTTTCAATTATCTATTTTTATGTTATAATTTATATAGGGTATGTGATGCCTAAAATGGAAATGGAGGATAAAAATGAAAACGATCTCAATTAATAATAGAAGATATATTGGTAGTAAATTTAGAATGATAGATTTTATAAAAGAAGTAATGAAAAAAGAAAAAATAGAGTATTCTTCATTTTTAGATTTATTTGGCGGAACTGGAATAGTTGGAGATTTTTTTAATGATCAAAAAACTAAAGTGTATGTGAATGATTTACTAAAATCAAATTATATTTCTTATTTAGCATGGTTTGGTAATGAAAAAATTGATAAAAATAAAATAAAAGAATATATTGATAAATATAATTCGTTAACAGAATTAGAAGATAATTATTTTTCTTTGAATTTTTCAAATACTTATTTTAGTGAAGAAAACTGTAAAAAAATAGGATTTATTAGAGAAGATATTGAAGATAATTATACAAATAATAATTTAAATATTAGAGAAAGAGCAATTTTGATAACCTCACTTTTATATGCTATGGATAAAATTGCAAATACAGTTGGTCATTATGACGCATATAGGAAAACTGGTGATTTAAATAAAAAGTTGGAATTATGTATGCTTGATTTAAAATCAAATACTAATAATAAGAACAATAAGATTTTTAATGAAGATTCAAATGAATTGGTAAGAAATTTAAAAGCAGATGTTGTTTATATTGATCCACCTTATAACTCTAGACAATATTCCGATGCATATCACTTATTAGAAAATGTAGCAATGTGGGAAAAAAGTGAAGTTCATGGTGTTGCAAAAAAAATGGAACGAAATGGAATCAAAAGTAAATATTGTTCAGTTTCAGCACCACTTGCATTTAAAGATTTAATTGAAAATATTGATGCTAAGTATATTATAGTTTCTTACAATAATATGGGAAAAAAAGGTGCAGGTAGATCTCAAGCTAAAATATCTGATGAGGATATTATGAACACTTTGAACCAAAAAGGAAAAGTAAAAGTTTATGAAACTGATTTCAGAGAATTCAATACTGGAAAAACGCATATTGATAATCATAAGGAAAGGCTTTTTGTATGTAAAGTTGGAAAGGTAACAAAGCAAAAATCTGTTAAGGTTAAAGTTTCTAATGATATAGTAAAATCACCATTAAATTATACTGGTGGGAAATATAAAATACTTAATCAAATTATTCCTATTTTTCCTAAAGAATTAGATTTGTTTGTTGATTTGTTTTCTGGTGGTTCAAATGTTGGTGTAAATGTAAATGCCAAAAGGATTGTTTGCGTAGATAAACAAAAAGAAATAATTAGAGTTATGGATTTATTTAAAAAGTATGAAGATGGATACATTATAGATAAACTTGAAAGAATCATAGATAAATATGAATTAAGTAATTCTTTGTTAAATGGATATGAGGCCTATAAGTGTACGAGTGATAAAGGATTGGGTTCATATAATAAAAATAAATATGTTGAATTAAGAAATGATTATAATAAAATGAAAAATGATTCTATTGAAAAAGATTTCTTGTTTTTAACCTTGGTAATTTATGGCTTTAATAATCAAATTAGATTTAATAGTAATGGTGAATTTAATATGCCTGTTGGTAAAAGAGATTTTAATAATTCGCTAAGAAAAAATTTAAAGAATTTTATCACAAAATTAAAAAGTAAAAATATAGAGTTTGTTAATTCCGATTTTAGAGAATTTGCAATTGAAACAAATGAAAATACTTTAGTATATTGTGATCCCCCATATTTTTTAGGAACAGCAAGTTATAACGAAAATGGTGGTTGGACAAAGCAAGATGAAATAGACTTACTTAACTACTTAACTATTCTAGATTCTAAAGGCATTAAGTTTGCTTTATCAAATGTTATAGAACATAAAGGAGCAACACATGGAATGTTAGAAGCATGGATTAAAGAACATAATTATAATATACATTATATAACTTGTGATTATAATAATTCTAACTATCACAAACAAGAGGGGAATATCACTAAAACAATTGAGGTTTTAATTACTAATTATTAAGGTTCATATAAAAAATAAACCTTTTTTGTTTAAAATTATTGTTGTTTGGTGTTATAATAAGAAACAATAATTAAGGAGGAAATCTATATGCTTTTAGATTATATGAATTCTAATAATTTGAATCGGCTTGCATTAGTTGGAACAAATTCACAGGGGAAATCTTATTTGATTGCTACTACATTCAAAAAAGAATTGCTAAAAAAATCAATTTTAATAGGAAATGAGGTAAAAGCAGATGAAAACTTAAAAAATTCTGCTGATAATTCTACTTTAATTACTTGGCTTAATACTTTGATGGATAATTCTAAAATTAAAGATGAAATTGATAATGAAATTAATAAAATTGATTTATCTGAAATAAATAAAGACAGTTTTTTAAATATTAGTTTACAAAATAATTTAACTTTCTATAAAGGAATAATAAGTGCTGAAATAAAAACTAGTTCAAATAAATGGGAAAACCCTGGTTCTGGTGAAAAGTTTTTAGGTCAATTGATTTTAATATCAAAGATATTAGAAGATAATAAAGATGAAACATATGAATATTTAGTAATTGATGAGCCTGAACAGCACTTACATCCATCTTTATATATTAAAATAGCTAGTATTTTAAATAAACTTTCAAAGCAAGGAATAAAAGTAATCATTGCAACTCATTCGCCAGTAATAACACAATATTTTGTTGAGGATACAAATGAAATAGTAAAAGTAACTAATGGAAACTGCAAATATTTACCTAAAAAAGATGATTTAATAATAAATTCATTAAAGTTTGATTGCTATAAAAAAGATGAATTAACTATGTCTGATTATACAAAAATTAAAGATAAATATACTGATTATTTTAATAATTTTGTTTATCCAATTGTTATAAAATCTTTGTTTTGTAGATATATGCTAGTTGGTGAAGGTGTAGCTGAAAGAAAAATTTTTGAACTTTATTTGTTGAAGTATGGTGAAAAATTAAATAAAAATGATATAGATTATTGTGTTGTAGATGGAAAAATATTTTTTCCATGTATATTACAAACACTTAAGGATATTGGTATAAAGACTATTACACTTCATGATTTAGATGCAGAAAATCAAGCAATACACAAATACTTAAATGAGCAAATCAAATTATTATCAAATGAGGTTATTTCATTAAAACCTGATTTAGAAAATTATTTGGGAATAACACAAGAAATTAAAAAACAAGAAAACTATGATAAATATAGAGTGGCTACTATAATGATGAATCAATATTATTTGGATGACAATTTAAGATTAAATGAATTATTTGATAAAATAAGTCAAATGCTTGAAAAATTAAATAGTGAAGAAAAACAAGGCAAATAGAGTTTGTGTTTTGTGTTAATTCATGGTATCATTTCATCAAGAAGTGATACCTTTTTACTATAGCAATATTAACATACTAATAAACTTGTAAGATTTTACCCAGGTGTAGATGGTTTAAAAACAGGATACACAGAAGAAGCAGGATATTGTCTTACTGCAACAATTAAAAAAGACAATATGAGAATTATTGCAGTTATAATGGGAGAACCTAGTAGTAATATAAGAAATAGTGAAATGAGTACATTGCTAGATTATGCATATAATTTATATGAAAAAAATACATATATTACAATTGATGAAATATTAGATACAGTAGAAATAGAAAAAGGAAAAGAAACAAAAGTTAATATTGTACCTATAGAAGATGTTTCTGTAATTAATAAAAAAGGCCATAAAATGGGTGAAATTTCATATGAAGTTAGTTTAAATAAAATAACTTCTCCAATAAAAAAAGGTGATATAGTTGGTAAATTAGTAATTAAAGAAGACAATGTTGTAGTTGCAAATACAAATGTTACTGTTGAAAAGAATGTTGATAAGGCAAGCTTTTTTATACTATATTTTAGATATTTAAAAGATATAATATCATTTAATATATAGAAATTACACTTTTAATAGTGTTTTTTTATTACTTTTAAAAAAATATAAATCTTAAATTTTAAATATTTATATATACAAATGATTGGTAATAAAAATTAATGTAACATTTGTATATGATAGTTTTTGTATGATTTTCTAAAAATATGTTTATATTAGAAAAAAATTTAAATTACATTAAAATAAAGACATATATCAATCTCTTTATTTATGGTATAATTAACTATGTGGTGTGTTGTAGAAATATGTATTTAATTTTTTTAGTAATAAATAAAAATATTAGAAAGTATTATAATGGGTGCAGTGCAAATTAATTTGTGCAGACAGCTTTTGCACAAAATCCGTGGTTTCATAATATTTTAATTTTAGATAAAATAAAAATGTATAAAAACGGAAAATTAGAAAAAATTGATGAAAAAGCATCTTATCAAACCAAAAAATCTCATAGGAAATAATGCATTATGACAAAACTTTCTTAAAACTTTATTTTATAAGGTATTTTTGCTAATTGCTTTTTATATTTTAGGAGAGTTTAATAATAATTTATTTATAATATTGGTAATAAAGACTTATGATAAAAAAATAAATAGTAAAAAAAGAATAGGAGATGAAAAAATAGTGCTAAAAGATTTAATGATTAGAAGTAGTAGTGCTGAATTTTTAATTTTTGAAAGACAAACTCATGATAAAGGAATTCAAGTTAGATTTGAAGATGGTGATTTATGGTTAACTCAAAAATCTATTGGAGAACTTTTTGATACAACTAGAAATAATATTACTATGCATATTAATGATATATATGATAGTTATGAGTTAGACCAAAATTCAACTAGTAAGAAATTTTTACTAGTTCAAAATGAAGGTAATAGAGAAGTAAAAAGAAATGTACAATATTATAATTTAGATATGGTTATTTCTATTGGTTATAAAGTAAATTCAGAAAGAGCAATTCAGTTTAGAAGATGGGCCACGTATATATTAAAAGAATTTTCTAAAAAAGGTTATATAATAGATAAGAAAAGAATGGCAAATGGAGCTTTCTTTGATGAAGATTATTATGATTCTCTACTTGCAGAAATAAGGGAGATAAGATTATCAGAAAGAAGATTTTATCAAAAAGTAACTGACATATATGCTACTAGCGTAGATTATGATAAAAAGTCCCCTACAACTATTAAATTCTTTAAAAAAGTGCAAAACAAAATGCACTTTGCAGTTTCTCATCAGACTGCTGCCGAAATAATATATAATAGAGCAGATTCAGAAAAAGAGTATATGGGACTTACATCTTGGAAAAATTCTCCTAATGGAAAAATCTTAGAAACAGATGTGGTAATAGCTAAAAATTATTTAAGTAAAGAAGAATTAGAAAGTTTAGAACTTATAGTTTCAGCATTTTTAGATTTAGCAGAAAACAGAGCAAAAAGACATATACCTATGACAATGGAAGATTGGGCAACAAGAATTGATAAATTTTTACTAGCAGATGATTTAGATGTGCTAAAAGATGCTGGAAAAATATCACATCAAATAGCTTGCGATAAAGCATTAACAGAGTTTGAAAAATATAGGATAAAGCAAGATAAATTATATAAATCAGATTTTGATTTATTATTAGAAGAAACAAATAAATAGTAATTTTTTGTTTAGAATGGAGATGTAGATTATGGCTTTTGATTTTAAGAAAGAATATAAAGAATTTTATATGCCTAAAAATAAACCTAGTATAGTAGAAATTCCTAAAATGAACTATATAGCAGTTAGAGGAACTGGAAATCCTAACGAAGAATATGGAGATTATCAAAATACAATAGGACTATTATATGGTATTGCTTATACAATAAAGATGAGTTATAAAGGAACTCATAAAATAGATGGGTTCTTTGAATATGTTGTTCCACCACTTGAAGGATTTTGGTGGCAAGAAGGTATGAATGGAACCATTGATTATAATAATAAAGGTGCGATGCACTTTATATCTATTATTAGATTACCAGACCTTGTAACAAAAGCAGACTTTGATTGGGCTACCCGCGAAGCAATTAAAAAGAAAAAACAAGATTTTTCAAGAGTTAAATTTTTAACTTATGATGAGGGTGTTTGCATACAATGTATGCACATTGGAAGTTATGATGATGAGCCAGCAACAGTTAATTTAATGCACGATTTTGCAAAAGAAAATGGATATGAATTAGATATAAATAATACAAGATTACATCACGAAATATATTTAAGTGATCCAAGAAAATGTGATGTTAGCAAATTAAAGACAGTTGTAAGACATCCAATTAAGAAAATTAAATAATTTCAAAAAGATAATAAATATTATTTAGAAAAGTAATTATTAAATTACAATTTATGTAGAAGGATGTGACAAATAATGGATATGTATAAAAAAAGAGAAATGAGAAAAAATAAAAAAATTGATGAAAAAGCATCTAATCAAACAAAGGCAAAAATTTCATGGTTAATGGAAGAATAAGAAAAAACACCCTCAAACACTTATAAAATGGGACTAAAATTATTGTTTCTTTTTACATTATTTTGATAATTTTAACTAAAAAAAGATAAAAAATAGGGTAATGGAAAAATAAGAAAAACTTTAATATATAATGACAAAGAAAAACAAAGAGTGAGATGTCGACGAATAATCAAATAAAAACATTATGTTATGAAGAAAGAGGTGATTAGTAATGAAAAAATTTAAAGTGGCAGGATATATTAGATTATCAAAAGAAGATAAAATAAAAGATGAATCAAATAGCGTTACTAATCAAAAAACGATAATAGAAGCTTATAATAAGAAGAATGAAGATTTAGAATTGTTTGATTTTTATATAGACGACGGATATTCTGGCACAACATTTGATAGACCAGAATACAAGAGAATGCTTAAAGATATAGTAGAAGGAAAAGTAAATACAATAATTGTAAAAGATTTATCAAGGTTTGGAAGAAATCATATAGAATCAGATAATTATTTAGAAAATATTTTACCAGGTTATAATGTTAGGTTTATTTCGATAATTGATGATATAGATAGTTTTAAAAATGCTAATTCCACAAATAGTATATTAGTTCCTTTAAAAAACTTAATGAATGACCAATATGCTAGAGATATTTCAGAAAAAGTTAGGTCAACTTTAAAAATAAAACAATTAAATGGAGAATTTATAGGTGTAACAGCACCTTATGGATATTTAAAAAATCCTAAAGATAAACATAAATTTATTATAGATAATGAAACATCTTATATTGTAAAGAAAATATTTAATATGATACTTTTAGGTAAGAGTAGAAAAGAAATAGCAGAACATTTAAATAATAAAAATGTTTTAACGCCAAGTTTATATAAATTAAGTAAGGAAAATAACAATAATAAAGATTTAATACCTTCTAAAAAATGGAATGCTGAAATTGTAAATAGAATATTAAGAAATGAAACATATATAGGAACATTAATTCAAAATATTAAAACAAAACCGAATTATAGAACTGATAAGTTAATTGATGTAAATAAAGATGAATGGATAATAACTGAAAATCATCACGAACCAATAATAAGTAAAGATAAATTTGATGAAGTACAACAAATATTAAATAGAAAAACAAAAGTAAATAAAAATGATGATATCGATTTGTTTTCCGGTTATTTAAAATGTTCATATTGTGGAAGTGGTCTAGTAATTAAAAAGAGTAAAAATCAAATTTATTACTATTGTAGTTCTTATATTAGAGATAAAAGTTGTTTAAAATATTCTATAAACAAAAAGAAGTTAGAACAGATGGTAAAAGATGAAATAATTAAGAAAATTAATATAGAAAAATTAGATAGAAAAACATTAAATAAATTGATAGATATGATTTATATTATAGATAAAAATAATATAAAAATTGAGTTTAAAAATGTATGATATAATAAAAATAGAAAGAGAGATGAGAAAGAAATGGCAAATAAGATAAAAAGTACAAACAATGAATTAATAGATATAGAAAATATTTATAAAGATATTAAAGAAAAAATAATAATTGCTCGTGGAAAAATGTTAAAACATATTGATACAACTATGACAGAAGTTTATTGGTATGTTGGAAAAATTACTTATGAATTGTCAAATAATAGTACTAAAGCAAGCTATGGAAAACAAATAATTGAAGCATTATCTGAAAGGCTTACGAATGAATTTGGTAGTGGTTTTTCTCCTGTTAGTATAAGACGTATGCGTAAATTTTATGAAATTTATCCAATTTGGTCGGCAGTGCCGACTGAATTAAGTTGGTCTCATTTTCAAGAATTGATTAGAGTAGATAGAAAAGAAGAAAGAGAATTTTATGAAAATGAATCAATTAAATCTAATTGGGGTTATAGAGAATTAGGAAGACAAATTAACACTAAACTGTACGATAGATATTTAATATCTCCAGATAAAGATAAAATATTATTAGAATCTAAAAATGGATTAATAGAGAAACAACCAGAGGAATTATTAAAAACTCCATATATTTTTGAATTTGCTGGTTTAAAAGAAAATAAAAATTATTTAGAAACTGATTTAGAAAAAGCATTGCTTTCTCATTTGACAGAATTTCTTTTAGAATTAGGTAGAGGTTTTTCGTTTGTAGCGAGTCAGCAAAGATTAAAAATAGGCTCAGAATATTATTATCCTGATTTAGTATTTTATAATAGACTAGCAAAATGTTTTGTAATAATAGATTTAAAAATTGGCAAATTAACACATCAGGATATTGGCCAAATGCAAATGTATGTCAATTATTATAGAAAGACTCAAATGATAGATGGTGAAAATGAACCTATTGGAATACTACTTTGTGCTGATAAAGATGATGCCGTTGTAGAAATGACATTAGGAGATAATGTTAAAAATGTGTATGCTTCAAAATATTTAACATATTTACCATCTAAGGAAGAACTTATAAAAATTATAAAGGATGAAAAAGAATTAATAGAACTAGCACAAAATAATGAAAAAGAAACAAATTTATAATAAAGGATGTGAAAATAATGGATATGTATCAAAAAAGAAAAATAAGACAAGAAAAAAAGAATAGCGAAAGTAATCAAGAAAGTTTTCCTAAGACTTCGATTAACTGGTACCCAGGACATATGCAAAAAACAAAGAGATTAATAAGTGAAAATATTGATTTAATTGATATTGTGTATGAGGTAATTGATGCGAGAATACCTTATTCTTCTAAGATAAGAGATATTGATAATTTGTTAAAGAATAAACCTAAAATATTAGTAGTTACAAAGATGGATTTATGTGATATAGATGAAACTTCTAAATTTTTAGATATGTATAAGAATGAGGGTTATGTAGTTGTGCCTGTTGATTTAGTAAGTGGTAAGAATGTTTCACAAATTATTTTAGAAACAAAAGAAATATTAAAACCTCTTGATGAAAAAAGAGAGTTAAAGGGTCTTAAGAAAAGAAATTATAGGGCACTAATTGTTGGAATACCTAATGTAGGTAAAAGTACTTTAATAAATAGATTAGTTGGAAAAAAAGCAACTCAAGTTGGAAATAAGCCTGGTGTTACTAAAAATTTAAGTTGGATAAGAATTAATAAAGATATAGATTTATTAGATACTCCGGGTATATTATGGCCAAAACTAGATAATGAAGAAGTTGCTTATAATCTAGCAGCTACTAGTGCAATAAAAGAAGAGGTTTTAAAACTCTCTGATATATCTATACATATATTAAATAAATTAAATGATTATTATAAAGATAAGTTAAAAGAAAGATATAATTTAGAAAGTGTTAATAAAAATGATTATATTGAAACTATTGAATTAATTGGTAAGAAAAGAGGTTGTCTTTTAAAAGGTGGAGTAGTTGATGAAAATAAGGTTTATAGTCTTATTATAAGAGATATTAAAGACGCTAATATTAAAGATATTACATTTGATAGGTTTTAATTATGGAAAGTATTATTAGGTATGATGAATCTATAAAGAATGCATTTATTACTTTGTCTAATGAAATAAAAGTTGTAGATAATCATTTGGAGTATGCAATTGAATACTGTTCACACCTTACATCTTCTGATTTAATTTTATATAAAAATTGGATAACTCTAGCCAAGAAATATAATAATAATATGGATATAGATTTTATTGTACTTGTATTATCTTTTGATAAATTACATACAAATATTTCTAATAATATTACAACTACATCTTTTCAACCGCATATTAAGTATTATAATTATTATTTAATGGATTATTATATTGATTTAAGAAATAAGCTTATTTATGATAATGGAGTGTTTAAGGAAGTTAATAGAGAAGATTATATTATAAAAACAGAACAAGATAGAGAAGTAGAAGATGAGATTAATGATATAAAAAGAAAAGTAAAAAAAGAAGATAGAATATATTTTATGAGGTAGTTTATGTATAAAATAATTGATAATAAATATAACATTAAAGATAGTGATGTATTTGAAGTTGTTAAGAGAGTTAAAGCTTTAATAATAAATTC
This sequence comes from uncultured Clostridium sp., assembly GCA_964555985.1. Lineage (GTDB taxonomy): Bacteria > Bacillota_I > Bacilli_A > RF39 > UBA660 > CAG-1193. Next base: position 12,194 of record CAZKUP010000023.1, read on the forward strand.
TAATAATGAGATATTATTAGGGTACTCTAATAATATCTATCAATTTCCTGGAGGTCATGTTGAAAATGAATCTCTTTTAAGTGCTTTAAATAGAGAAATAGAAGAAGAAACTGGTATTTGTTTAAATATAAGTTGTGATCCAATAATATGTGCATATAGATATTATAAAGATTATCCATTAGTTAATAAAAATAGATTAAATGAAATATATTATTATGAAATTAAAACTGATGAATTGCCTAATTTAAATAATACAAATTATACTGTTGAAGAGAAAAATGGTAATTTTGAATTAAGATATATTAATTTAAAAGATGCGATTAGACAAATAAATAATAATTCTAAAATATATGGAGATAAAAAAGGAATTGCTAGTGAAATGATTGAGGTTTTAAATTTATATTTAAATAATAAGTACTAAAAAAGTACAGTAAAATAGAATAAATTTTGCAGATAGAAGGAAAATCATATAAAAAAAGAA
>CAZKUP010000024.1:0-12558 GCA_964555985.1 uncultured Clostridium sp.
TTATGTAATAGAGAAAATAAAGAGAGATGCTCAAATAGCTAAAACAGTAGGAATGGAAGAAGGAATGCAAAAGGGCATTAAAAAGGGAATGCAAAAAGGTATCAAAGAAGGCCTAGAAAAAGGAATGGAAAAGGGTATCAAAAAAGGCATAGAAGAGGGCATAGAAAAAGGTATGAAAAAAGGTATAGAACAAACAAAAAAAGAAACAGTATTAGAATTATTAGAAATGAATATGCCATATGAAGATATTAGTAGAGTTACAAAGTTATCAGTTGCAAAAATACAAGAAATAGAAAAAAATAAATGATCATAAGACTTAAGTTGTATATTTTTGTATAAAATTAGATATAAGTTATTAAATAACAAAAAGTTCATTGGAACTTTTTTTGTTTTTATAATAATTTTATTTTATATATAGTTATGATTGCTTTGATATTACAATATATATAACTGGTGTATTTATATTTTATTATGAATCTTTTAAATCAATTTAAATTTTTACAAAATAATAGTGAGTAAATTTCTTTCAAATACCCCTTGATTTAATTATAAAAGTTTGCTATAATTGCTATGTATGTTGTGGCTTAGATGTGCAAGGTTGCTGATACACTTGGTTAAGTTGTACAAATACTTAATAGGTTAGTCAGGTTATTTGTGCGGAGCAAGTTTATACATAGATATAAGCGAAGGGAGGATTTTTCAAATGTCAAAAATACGTATCAAATTAAAAGCATACGATCACAGAGTTCTTGACAAGGCTGTTGCTAGAATTGTTGATTCTGTTAAAAGAACTGGTGGGGAAATAAGTGGACCAATACCACTTCCAACAGAGATAGAGAAATTTACAATTTTAAGAGCAGTTCACAAATATAAGGATTCTCGTGAACAATTCGAAATGCGTACGCATAAGAGATTAATTGTAATCAATAACCCAAGTAAGGAAACTGTTGAAACATTAACAAGAGTTGATTTACCAAGTGGTGTTGATATAAAGATTGAAAACAAATAGGAGGAAATATGAAAGGAATCTTAGGTAAAAAGATTGGTATGACTCAAGTTTTTGCTAATGATGGTAAGTTAATTCCTGTTACTGTAGTGTCTGTAGAACCAAATGTAGTAATGCAAATTAAGACTATGGAAACTGATGGTTATGAAGCAATTCAATTAGGATTTACTTCTAAGAAGGAAAAACATAGCACAAAGGCTGAAATGGGTCATGCAAAAAAAGCAAATGCTGCACCTAAGCGCTTCTTAAAGGAAATCAAAGGTGTAGAAGTTAGCAATTATGAACTAGGACAAGAAATCAAATGTGATATTTTTGAAGCTGGTGAAGTAGTTGACGTTACAGGAACTAGTAAAGGTAAAGGGTTCCAAGGTGTTATTAAACGCCATAATCAATCTCGTGGGCCAATGGGACATGGATCTCAATATCATAGAGGTGTAGGTTCTATGGGAACACTAAGACCAATGCGTGTATTTAAGGGTAAGAAATTACCAGGTCATATGGGGCATGAAACAGTTACAATTCAAAATCTTGAAATTGTTGCAGTTGATGCAGTAGAAAATGTTATCTTAGTTAAAGGAAATATCCCAGGACCTAAAAATTCATTTGTTATCATTAAAACTTCAATTAAACATCCAGGTGCTAAAAATGAAGCAAAAGATTTAGTATCTTATGTTAAAGAAGAAACAAATGAAAATAATGCATCACAAGAAGTTTCTGAATAATAAAAAAATGAAATGTATTTGTGATGAAAGGAGGAAGAAAGATGCCTAAAATATCAGTTTTAAATGTTAAAGGTGAAAAAGTTAAGGATATAAAATTAAATGATAACGTTTGGAGTATTGAACCTAATGATGCAGTTATTTATGATGCAATTCGTTTACAAACAGCATCACTTAGACAAGGTACTCATAGTGTAAAAACACGCGCAGAAGTTTCTGGTGGTGGAAGAAAGCCATGGAGACAAAAGGGTACTGGTAATGCCCGTCAAGGTTCAACAAGAAGTCCACAATGGAGACATGGTGGTATAGTATTTGGACCAACAACTGAAAGAAATTATAAGTTGAAAATGAACAAGAAAGAAAGAAGATTAGCTTTAAAAGGAGCATTATCTTATAAGGTTATTGATAGTGAATTAATGGTACTTGATAACTTAAGTTTAGAAAGTTCTAAAACAAAGGAAATGCTTAATATTATGAAGAATCTTAAGTTAAATGAATCAGTATTATTTGTTACAAATGATTTATCTGATGCAGTTATCTTATCATCTCGTAATATAAAAGGAGTTAAAGTTATACTTCCAAATGAAGTAAATGTTCTTGATGCACTAACATATAAGAATATGGTAGTAACAGAAGATGCAGTAAAAGCTATTGAGGAGGTGCTTGGTTAATGCTATCAAATTATAGAGATATTATAAAAGCACCAATTATAACTGAAAAAAGTGCAAATATAGCATCTAATGAAAAAACTTATGTTTTTAAAGTAGATGTAAAAGCAAATAAATCACAAATTAAAGATGCAATTGAAAAAATCTTTAATGTAAAAGTAGTAAATGTTAACACTATTAATGTTCATGCTAAAAAGAAAAGAGTAGGTCGTTATAGTGGTTATACAAATAAATATAAGAAAGCAATCGTTACTCTAGCAGATGGTAATAAGATTGACCTTTATTAGGAGGAGTAAGTATGCCAGTAAGAAATTATAAACCAACTACAAGTTCAAGAAGAAAAATGAGTACTTTAGTTAATGATGAAATTACTAAAACTACTCCAGAGAAAAGCTTAGTAGTTACTGTTAAGAAAAATAGTGGTCGTAATAATCAAGGAAAGATAACTGTTAGACATCGTGGTGGTGGAGTTAAGAGAAAATATAGAATTATTGACTTTAAACGTAACAAAATTGATGTTGAAGGAACAGTTGCAAGTATTGAATATGATCCAAATAGAACTGCAAATATTGCTTTAATTAGTTATAAAGATGGTGAAAAAAGATATATTTTAGCTCCAAATGGATTAAAAGTTGGAGATAAAATTGTAAGTAGTGAAAATGCTGATATTAAAGTAGGTAATACATTACCAATAATGAATATGCCTATGGGTACAGTAATTCACAATATTGAATTAAGACCAGGAAAAGGTGGACAACTTGCTAGAAGTGCAGGTTCAAGTGCTCAAATTCTTGGTAGAGAAGGAAATTACGTATTAATAAGACTTACAAGTGGTGAAACAAGAAAAGTATTAGGTGTTTGTAAAGCTACAGTAGGTGAAGTAGGTAATTTAGACAAAGAATTAGTTAAATTAGGGAAAGCTGGACGTAAACGTCATATGGGAATTAGACCAACAGTTCGTGGTTCTGTTATGAACCCAAATGATCACCCACATGGTGGTGGTGAAGGTAGAGCTCCAATAGGTAGAAGTCAACCAATGACTCCATGGGGTAAACCTGCTCTAGGACTTAAAACTCGTAAGAATAGAAAAACTTCAACTAAGTTTATTGTAAAACGTCGTAATGATAAATAGGAGGTGTAAAGATGGCAAGAAGTTTAAAGAAAGGACCTTATGTATTCGATAGATTACTAAAAAAGGTTAAAACATTAAATGAAACTGGTAAGAAAGAAGTAATTAAAACATGGTCTCGCCGTTCAACAATTTATCCTGATTTTATCGGACATACATTTGCAGTACATAATGGAAAAGAATTTATTCCAGTGTATGTAACTGAAGATATGGTTGGACACAAACTTGGAGAGTTCTCATTAACTCGTAAGTTCGGTGGACACGGCGAAAACAAGAAAAAGTAGTTGAGGAGGGAAATTATGCAAGGAAAAGCAATCGCTAAAGATATTAGAATGTCTGCGGATAAAGCAAGATTAGTTGCTGATTTAATCCGTGGTAAAAACGCAAATGAAGCGATGTCTATTCTTAAGAATATGAATAGAAAAGCTGCTAGAGTTATTGAAAAAGTTTTAGCGTCAGCTATTGCTAATGCAACAAATAACTTTGGTTTAAATAAAGATAAATTATATGTTAAAGAAGCATATGTAAATGAAGGTCCTGTTATGAAAAGAATGATTTTCGATTCAAGAGGACATGTAGGAAGAAACGACAGAAGAACAAGTCATGTTACAGTAGTCGTTGCTGAAAAATAATAAGGAGGATGTCATGGGACAAAAAGTAAATCCAATAGGACTTAGAACAGGTGTTAATAAAGACTGGAATTCTAAATGGTATGCATCTAAAAAAGATTTCGCTACATTCCTAAATAGAGATGTATTAATTCGTAAAACTTTAAGTAAAAAGTTAAAAGATGCAGCTGTTTCAAATGTTGTTATTGAAAGAACATCTAAGAAAACAGAAGTAATTATTTACACAGCTAAGCCTGGTGTTATAATTGGCCATGGTGGAGAAGAAATTGAAAGTTTAAAGAAAGAATTATCTAAACTTGTTAATGAAAATGTTCAAATTTCTATCATGGAAATAAAAAATCCTGACTTAAGTGCTCAAATAGTTGCTGACAATATAGCTCGTCAAATAGAAAATAGAGCATCATTCCGTGTAGCACAAAAAAGAGCAATTAGAAATACAATGAAAGCTGGAGCTAAGGGTATCAAGACAAAAGTTTCTGGTAGACTTGGTGGAGCAGACATTGCACGTAGTGAAGGATATGCTGAAGGAACTACACCACTTCATACTATAAGAGCAGACATTGATTATGCTACAAGTGAAGCAGATACTACATTTGGTAAAATCGGTGTTAAAGTATGGATATACAAAGGTGAAATCCTAAAGGCAAAAAAGTCTAAAGGAGGTAAGGAAAATGGCACTAATACCAAAAAGAACTAAATATAGAAGACCTCATAGACTAAGATATGATGGTGTCACAAGAGGTAATAAAGAATTACACTTTGGTGACTATGGATTAATGGCAATGGAAGGAGCTTGGATTACTCAACAACAAATCGAAGCAGCCAGAGTTGCTATGACTCGTTATATGAAACGTGGAGGAAAGGTTTATATAAATATATTCCCTCACTTATCACTTACTAAAAAACCACTTGAAACTCGTCAAGGTAAAGGTAAAGGTGCTCCTGAAAGTTGGGTAGCAGTAGTAAAGAAAGGTAAAATTATGTTTGAAATATCTGGTGTAACAGAAGAAGTTGCAAGAGAAGCATTAAGACTTGCAATGCATAAATTACCTATTAAATGTAAATTTGTTATGAAAGAAAGTGGTGAAGAATAATGGATGCAAAGAAAATAAGAGATTTATCCACTGAAGAAATAATAAAGAAGATTGAAGATAATAAAGAAGAATTGTTTAACTTAAGATTTTCTCAAGCAACAGGTAATCTTGAAAAAACATCAAGAATCCCTGAGTTAAGAAAAGAAATTGCAAGAATGAAAACAATAATTAGAGAAAGAGAATTACAAAAATAATGGAGGTTAACATGAAAGAAATTAGAAAACAAGAATTAGTTGGTAAAGTTGTAAGTGCTAAAAACGATAAGACAATTACCGTATTAGTAGAAACTTATATGAAACATCCATTATATGGAAAAAGAGTTAAACATTCAAAGAAATATGCTGCACATGATGAAAAAAATATAGCTAAAATTGGCGATAAAGTTCGTATTATTGAAACAAGACCAATATCTAAAACTAAGAAATTTAAATTAGTTGAGATAGTTGAAGAAGCAGTAATTTTATAGTCCAATTGTAAAAGGAGGAAATGAAATATGGTTCAACAAGAAAGTCGCTTAAAAGTAGCTGATAATTCAGGCGCAAGAGAGCTTTTAGTAATTAGAGTATTAGGTGGAAGTAAGGTTAAAACTGGTAACATTGGAGATGTAGTTGTTGGTACAGTTAAAAAAGCAACTCCAAATGGAACAGTAAAAGAAGGAAAAGTTGTTAAAGCTGTAATAGTTAGAACAAAATTTGGTGTAAGAAGAGAAGATGGTTCTTATATTAAATTTGATGATAATGCATGTGTATTAATTAAGGATGATAAGAGTCCTGTTGGTACTCGTGTATTAGGTCCTGTTGCTCGTGAACTTCGTGATAAAGATTACATGAAAATTATTTCACTAGCACCAGAAGTACTTTAGAAGGGAGTAAATATTTATGAACTTTAAAAAAGGAGATAAAGTAAATGTTATCGCTGGTAAAGATAAAGGTAAAAGCGGTAAAATACTTCATGTATTAAGAAATAAAGATAGAGTTGTTGTTGAAGGTGTTAATATTGTTAAAAAACATCAAAAACCAACTGCACAAAACCAAACAGGTGGTATTGTTGAAAGAGAAAATCCTATTCATATTTCTAATATAATGATGGCTGATCCTAAAACAGGAAAAAGCACAAGAATAGGTCATGAAATAAATAAAGATGGCAAAAAAGTTAGAATTTCTAAGAAATCTAATGAAAAGATTGATTAATTGGAAGGAGGGTATTTATGAACCGCCTAAAAGAAAAATATTTTAAGGAAGTTGTTCCTAGTTTAAAAGAAAAATACCATTACACAACATTGATGGCAGTACCTAAAATTGAAAAAATAGTAATTAACATGGGTGTAGGAGAAGCTAAAGAAAATAGTAAATTCTTAGATGGAGCACTAAAAGATTTAGAACTTATTACAGGTGCTAAACCAGTTGTAACAAGAGCAAAAAAATCAATAGCAGGCTTTAAAATAAGAGAAGGAGCTCCTATTGGATGTAAAGTTACATTACGTGGTGAAAATATGTATGTTTTCCTAGAAAAACTTATTAGAGTTTCATTACCTCGTGTTAAGGATTTTAGAGGAGTATCTAATAGAGCATTTGATGGAAGAGGAAATTATACTTTAGGTATTAAAGAACAATTAATTTTCCCAGAAATTGAATTTGATACTGTTGTTAAAGTTCGTGGTATGGATATAGTATTTGTAACAACTGCAAATACAAACGAAGAAGCATATGATTTATTAAGTGGACTAGGAATTCCATTTAAAAAGTAGTGGAGGATATATAATATATGGCTAAAAAAAGTATGATTGTAAAATCAAAAAGACCACAAAAATTTAAGGTGCGTGAATATACTCGTTGCGAAAGATGTGGAAGACCACATGCTGTAATGAGTAAGTTTGGTATATGTCGTATTTGCTTTAGAGAATTAGCAAACAATGGACAAATACCAGGTGTAAAAAAATCAAGTTGGTAATATTTGGGAGGAGGAATATATATGGTAGTAACTGACCCAATTGCTGATATGCTTACAAGAATTCGTAATGCTAATCAGCTAAAATATAAAGAAGTTTTAGTACCTACATCAAAGTTAAAAGTATCAATTGCTAACATTTTAAAGAATGAAGGTTATATTAATGGATATAAAATTATTTCTACAGAAAATGGAAGTATGATGAACATTGAACTTAAGTATGGTGCAAAGAAAGAAAGAGTAATTACTGGTCTTAAAAGAATATCTAAACCAGGATTACGTGTATATGCTAAGAAAAATGAAATTCCTACAGTATTAAATGGTTTAGGAATAGCAATTATTTCAACATCAAAAGGTCTTATGGTAGATAGAGAAGCACGTAAGGAAAACCTTGGTGGAGAAGTTTTAGCATACATATGGTAACAATTACAAAGGAGGAAAAATATGAGTCGTATAGGAAATAGAGTATTAACAATTCCTGAAGGCGTTAGTGCTATTTTAGAAAATGATATCATTACAGTTAAAGGCCCAAAAGGTTCTTTAGATTTCCCTATTTCAAAAAGTGTAATTGTTAAAATAGAAGGAAATACTTTAACTGTTGAAAGAACTGATGCTGCTGATTCAAATGTAATGCAAGGAACTACTAATGCAATCATAAGAAATATGATTGAAGGTGTTTCAAAAGGATTTGAAAAAGGATTAGAAATAATCGGTGTTGGTTATCGTTTTCAAGTACAAGGTAATGTATTAACAATAAATGCAGGATATTCTCATCCTGTAAAGATGACTACTCCAGAAGGACTATCAGTTGAATCTGTTAGTAATACTGAGATAGTAGTTAAAGGAATTGATAAAGAGCAAGTTGGCGAATTTGCTGCAAACATTAGAAAAGTAAGAAAACCAGAACCTTATAAAGGTAAAGGAATTCGTTATAAAGGTGAAGTTGTTCGTCGTAAAGAGGGCAAGAAAGCCGCTAAATAATAAGTAAAGGAGATTATGTTATGATAAAGAAAATATCTCGTAATGAAGCTCGTAAAGCTAGACATAGTCGTATTAGAACTAAAGTAAGTGGTACAGAAAGTGCACCAAGATTAAGTGTATTTAGATCTAATAAACAAATAAGTGTTCAAATTATAGATGATGTTAAAGGAATTACTTTAGCACAAGCATCTTCAATGGACAAGGATTTAAAAATCACTAATGGTGGAAATATAGAAGCTGCTAAATTAGTTGGTAAAAGTATTGCTGAAAAAGCAAAAAAAGCAAACATAAAAACCGTTGTATTTGATAGAAGTGGATACTTATATCATGGACGTGTAAAAGCTCTTGCAGAGAGTGCACGTGAAAACGGTTTAGAGTTCTAGGAGGCACTATGGAAAAACGAAGATTTAATGAACCTAAAGCAAAAGAATATGAAGAATTAGTTATTTCTGTAAATCGTGTTACTAAAGTTACAAAGGGAGGAAGAAAATTTAGATTTGCTGCAACAGTTGTTGTAGGAAATAGAAAAGGTACAGTTGGATTTGGTACTGGTAAAGCAAACGAAGTACAAGATGCTGTTAAAAAAGCAATCCAATCTGCTACTAAGAATGTTGTAAGAATCCCACTTGTAGAAGAAAGAACAATACCACATGATGCTATTGGTGTATCAGGAGCTGCAAAAGTTTTAATTAAACCTGCAAAAGCTGGTACAGGTATAATAGCTGGAGGATCAGTAAGAGCAGTACTTGAACTTGCTGGTGTAAAAGATGTTGTATCTAAGTCTTTAGGATCTAATAGTAAAATTAATGTTGTTAGAGCAACTATGAATGCATTAACATCTCAAAGAAGTGCTGAACATATAGCAGAACTTAGAGGTAAAACTGTAGAGGAGTTGTTAGGATAATGAAATTAAATGAATTAAAAGTAACTGAAGGTTCTAAGAAACTAAGAAACAGAGTCGGAAGAGGTACTTCTTCTGGTAATGGTAAGACTAGTGGAAAAGGACATAAAGGACAAAAAGCAAGAAGTGGTTATTCAAGAAAAGCAGGATTCGAAGGTGGACAATTACCACTATATAGAAGACTTCCTAAAAGAGGATTTAGTAACGCAAACTTCAAGGTAGAATACGCTGTTATTAATTTATCAGATTTAAATAGATTTGATGAAAATACAGTAGTAACTCCTGAATTATTAAAAGAAACAGGAATAGTAAAAAAACAATTATCTGGTATTAAAGTTCTAGGTAATGGTGCTTTAGAAAAGAAATTAACTGTAAAAGCTCACAAATTTTCTATTACTGCAAAAGAAAAAATAGAAGCAGCAGGTGGAAAAGTTGAGGTGATCTAATATGTTTGCAACATTTAAGCAAATATTTAGTTCAAAAAACAAAGACATAAGATTAAGAATATTATTCACATTATTGGTTTTATTTATATTCAAACTAGGAACAACTATAACTGTTCCTGGTACAGAATCTTTAACAAAAGATTTAGGATTTTTAGATTTATGGAGTGCAATGAGTGGAGGTGCATTAGAATCATTTTCTATATTTGCACTTGGTGTAGGGCCTTACATAAATGCATCAATTATTACACAACTTTTGCAAATGGATATTATTCCATACTTCTCTGATTTAAAAAATCAAGGAGCAGTTGGTAGAAGAAAAATAAATCAAATAACAAGATACCTAGGTATATTAATTGCATTTGTTCAAGGATATGTATTCTCATTTGCTATATATGGACAAGTTGGAGGAGCACTTGAATATTTAAGAATTGCATTAATATTAACTGCGGGAACATCTTTCCTATTATGGTTAGGTGATCAAGTTACAGCAAAAGGTGTAGGTAATGGTGTATCACTTATAATCATGGCTGGTATAGTATCAAGCTTACCAACAATGTTTATATCAGCATTTACAAATTTTGTAGATTTTAGTTCATGGCAAACAACTATTGTTGGTCTACTATTATTCTTCTTATTTGTATTTGTATATGTATTAATAATTGTAGGTGTAATATTTATTGATAAAGCTGAAAGAAGACTTCCAATACAATATTCAAATAGAACAACAAGTGCATATGGTGCTGAACAAAACTATATTCCTATAAGATTAAATTCTGCAGGAGTTATGCCAGTTATATTTGCATCAGTTCTAATATCTATACCATCAACACTTACAAACTTCATAAAAAATGAAGCATTCTCAAACTTTGTTAAAGAATATCTAGTGTACACTAAACCAGTTGGATTTATACTTTATGTAATATTAATATTTGCATTTGCATATTTCTATACATTTATGCAAATTAATCCAAAAGAATTATCTTCTAATTTAAAGAAAAATGGAGGATATATGCCAGGTATTAAACCAGGTAAAGCAACTGAAAATTACATAAGCAAAGTATTAAATAGACTTACAGTTGTAGGCGCTTTATTCTTAGTAGTACTAGCAGCATTACCAATTGTATGCTCATTAATACCTAATATGCCATCTAATGTATCAATTGGTGGTACAGGATTATTAATAGTAGTTGGTGTTGCACTTGAAACATATAGTCAAATAGAAAACCAATTAATGAGTAGAAACTATAGCAGGAGCTATAAATAATGAATATAATATTAATTGCAGCCCCAGCAGCAGGCAAGGGCACTCAAGCTGAAATGCTTGAAAAAGAATTTAATTTATATCATTTATCCACAGGAGATGTATTAAGAAGTGTTTCAAATACTTCTACTCCTCTTGGAAAAAAAGTAAAAGAATTAATTGATAATGGTAATTTAGTAAGTGATGAACTTATAATGGAATTAATAAAAGATAAAATTACTTCATTAAAAGAATACAATGGAATAATATTTGATGGAATTCCAAGAACGGTAAATCAAGCTAAAATGCTAGAAGAAATAATTAATATAGATCATGTAATATATTTAGATGTAGAAAAAAATGTTGCAATGAAAAGATCAATAGGAAGAAGAACATGTCCTAAATGTGGAAGTATATATAATATATATTTTGATGAAATAAATGATAATAAATGTAATAAGTGTAATGTAGAGTTATCAAAAAGAGAAGACGATACAGAGGAAAAGTTTAATCACAGATTTGACACATATTTACAAAGTACCCTACCAGTAATAGATTATTATAAGGATAAATCTATGCTTACTGAAATAAAAAATATTGGTACAAAGTACGATATAAATAATAAAATTAAATCTGTTATTAATAAAGGTAACAACTTATGATTAACATAAAAAGTAAAAGAGAAATAGACTTATTAAAAGAAGCAGGTAGACTAACATATCTAACTCATTGTGAAGTAAAAAAGCATATAAAGCCAGGTATTACAACTAATGAGTTAGATAGAATTGCCGAAGAATTTATAATAAAAAATGGATGTATTCCATCATTTAAAAATTACAATGGATTTCCAAAATCAATTTGTACATCAATAAATGATGAGGTTGTTCATGGAATTCCTTCTAATAGAAAATTAAAAGAAGGAGATATAATATCTGTAGATATAGGAGTATGTTATAAAGGCTATCACGGTGATTCTGCGTGGACTTATCCTGTTGGCACTATTTCAAAAGAAAAAGAATATTTGCTAGAACATACAAAAAACAGTTTATTTTGTGGTTTAAGTAAAATAAAACCAGGAAATAGATTAGGAGATGTATGCTCAGCAATAGGTACTTACGCTAAAGAACATAATCTAGGAATCGTTCGTGAACTAGTTGGTCATGGTGTAGGTGCTAAACTACATGAAGATCCAGAAATACCTAATTATGGTACAAGTGGTACTGGTCCTGTTTTAAAAGAAGGAATGGTACTTGCAATTGAACCAATGCTTAATTTAGGTAGTGATGATGTAGTGATGCTTGATGATGAGTGGACAATTGTTACAGAAGATGAGAGTCCATCTGCACATTTTGAGCATACTATAGTAATTACAAAAGATGGATACGAAATATTAACGCGAGGTGATTAAGATGGCAAATAAAGATGCAATCGAAGTAGAAGGTAAAGTAACAGATATTTTACCTGGTGGTAAATTTAAAGTTGTATTAGAAAATGGATTTACTGTAGAAGCTCACGTTTCTGGTAAAATTCGAATGAATTACATTCGTATCTTACCAGGTGACACAGTAAAAATAGAAGTATCACCTTATGATTTAACACGTGGGCGTATAACCTATAGAAAAGGATAGGAGGAAATAATATGAAAGTTAGACCATCAGTAAAACCAATATGTGATAAATGCAAAATCATAAAAAGAAAAGGTAGAGTACTTGTAATTTGTGAAAATCCAAAACACAAGCAAAGACAAGGATAATAGGAGGTGTAATTTATGGCACGTATTAAAGGTGTAGATATACCA
>CAZKUP010000025.1:0-12496 GCA_964555985.1 uncultured Clostridium sp.
ACTTATACGCCGAAAATAGTGTATGCTAAGATAGGTAGTTGCCAGTCTTTTTTTTTGCTCTGATATCCTTTTTATCAGATTTTTTTTATTTTAATGTATATTTTTGTTTTATAAATTTATTTTTTAGTTCTTGACAACTCACCATTTTAATAGTACCATATTGTATGGCCACTAACAAATGAGGATGATAGAATGAATAGTATTTTAGAAGAAATTAAGGAACTTGATATTGATATATTAAGGCTTATTATTAGTACTGATGGTGATAAAATAGGAATATTACCTCCAACTCAGATGAGAATTATTGCATATATTTTTTCTAAAAATGAAGATGTATATCAGAAAGATATAGAAAAGAATTTGAATTTAAGAAGAGCAACTTTGTCTGGTATATTAAATACAATGGAGAAAAATGATCTTCTTTATAGAGTTGTAAGTGATAGTGATTCTCGTTCTAGAAAAATTATCTTAAATAAAAAAACTAAAGAAATTTTTAAAAAAAAGAGGGAGAAATTAAGAGAAGTAGAGAATATATTAATAGAGGGTATTGATGAAGTTGATTTAAATAATTTCTTAAATACTATAAAAAAAATGAAAGAAAATATAAGGAGATGTGAAAAAGATGTTTAAATTATTTAAAAATTTTGGAAAAAAAGAATGGGTTTATACTTTTTTTGTAGTTGTATTCATTATAGGTCAAGTATATCTTGATTTAAAAATGCCTGATTATATGTCACAGATTACTGTACTTGTTCAAACAAAAGGAAGTGCAATGAAGGATATATTAACAAATGGCATATATATGATTTTGTGCGCATTAGGTAGTTTAGCATTATCAATGTTTGTGGGTTATCTTGTTGCAACTTTATCTGCAGGTTTTTCTTCTAAAATTAGAAAAAAATTATTTAATAAAGTTGAAGATTTATCTATAAATGAAGTAAAATTGTTTTCTACAAGTAGTTTAATTACAAGAACTACTAATGATATTACTCAAATTGAAACATTTATTGGTATGGGGCTTCAAATGCTTATAAAATCACCTATAACAGCAGTATGGGCAATTAGAAAAATATTAAATAAAAATTTTGAATGGAGTGTAATAACAGCAGTTGCAGTATTAATACTTTTATCAGTTATTATAAGTTTAACTGTTATAGTTTTACCTAAATTTAAGATAGTACAAAAGTTAATTGATAAAATAAATGGAATAACAAGAGAAAATCTAAATGGTATTCGTGTAATAAGAGCATTTAATGCTGAAGAATATCAAGAAGATAAATTTGAAGATGTAAATAATTCATTAACAAATCAACAATTATTTAATCAAAAAACATTTGCAATTATGTCACCAATTATGTATTTAGTTATGAATAGTGTTACACTTGCTATATATTTTGTTGGGGCATATCTAATTAAAGATGCTTTAATGGTTTCTAAATTACAATTATTTGGAGATATGGTAGTATTTTCAAGTTATGCAATGCAAGTTATTATGTCATTTTTGATGCTTGCAATGATATTTATGATTCTTCCAAGAGCACAAGTATCTGCAAATCGTATTAATGAAGTATTAGATACGGATATATCTATTAAAAATGGTACTTTAAAGGAAAATAAAACAAATGAAGTTGGTACAGTTGAATTTAAAAATGTATCATTTAAGTATCCAGATGCTGAAGAATATATATTAGAAAATATATCATTTAAAGCAAATAAGGGTGATACTGTAGCGTTTATTGGTTCAACAGGTAGTGGTAAAAGTACATTGATTAATTTAGTGCCAAGATTTTATGATGCAACTTGTGGAGAAGTTTTAATTGATGGAGTTAATGTTAAAGATTATGATTTAGAATTTTTATATAATAAAATAGGTTATGTTCCACAAAAAGCAGTTATATTCAATGGTACAGTTTCATCAAATGTTTCTTATGGTGAAAATGGTAAAAAGAAGAGTGAAAAAGATATTAAAAATGCAATTAAAGTAGCTCAAGCAACTGAATTTGTTGAAAAAATGGATGATAAATATAATACTCATCTTGCAAGTGGTGGTACAAATGTATCAGGAGGACAAAAGCAAAGACTTTCTATAGCAAGAGCTGTTGCTAGAAATCCTGAAATATATATTTTTGATGATTCATTTTCTGCTCTTGACTATAAAACAGATTATAATTTAAGAAAAGAATTAAAAAAATATACAAAAGATGCAACGTGTTTAATTGTTGCACAAAGAATTGGTACTATTATGCATGCTGATAAGATTTTAGTACTTGATAATGGTAAATGTGTAGGTATTGGTACTCATTCTGAATTATTAAAAAATTGTGAAGTGTATAAAGAAATTGCTCTTTCACAATTATCAAAGGAGGAACTTAATAATGGCAAGAGGAAATAGACATCAAGGCGAAAAAGCAAAAGATTTTAAATCAGCAATTAAAAGATTATTTTCTGAACTTGGAAAATTTAAATTATTTATACTTATATCTTTAGTTTTAGCAGCGTTAAGTTCGGTTTTATCTATATGTTCCCCAAATATATTATCAAATTTAACAGATACAATAAGTAATGGTTTAAAACCAAATACAGAAAATATTGAAAAATTATCAAATGAAATAAGAAATAGTATTTCTAATGATAAAATTGAATCTATAATGGATTTAAAACTAAGTCATAATAAATTAAAAGATATATTAAAAGAAAATATCAATGAACAGGATAAAATACTTATAGAAAATATGCTTAATTCTAATAGTATTGAAGAAATATCTAATTATATTATAAGGTTATCATATGATACATTTTCACTTATTGTAACAGATTCAACTATAGATAATACATTGATAACTACTAAAGAAAAATATGATTTATTTACATCTATGAATACTAATAAAATAAATATTTCAGATAATATTGCTAATGTTTTATTTGAAGATATTACTATAGATAATGTAGTAGTTTCTAAAAAAGAACAAAAAGAATTTATTAGTAAGATGAGTAGTGTTGATATGAATAACACTGATGAAATGTTTTTATTACTAGATGAAATGCCTTCATCTATAAAAAAACTTATTAATCCAGTAATGGATATTGATAAAATAAAAGATATAACTATATTACTTGTAACATTATATTTAATAAGTGCAATATTTAGTTATATTGAATCTATATTAATGACAGATGTATCAAATAAATTTGCTAAGAAATTAAGAACATCTATCTCACAAAAAATTAATAAATTACCACTTAAATATTTTGATATGAATCAAACAGGAGATATATTATCAAGAGTTACAAATGATGTTGATACAATAGCGCATTCTATGGGTAATTCTCTATCTACATTAGTAAGTGCGACAGCATTATTTATTGGTACAGTTATAATGATGTTTGTAACTAATTCAATTATGGCTATAACTGCAATATTATCTAGTTTAATAGGATTTGTATTTATGGCAAAAATATTATCTAAGTCACAAAAATACTTTGTACAAAAACAAAATGAATTAGGTAATTTAAATGGACATATAGAAGAAGTTTATTCAGGACTTAATGTAGTAAAAGCATATAATGGAAAACATGAGGCAGATAGGGTATTTAATGAATTAAATGATAAATTATATAATGCTAATAAAATGAGTCAATTTTTATCTGGACTTATGCATCCACTTATGAATTTTATAGGTAACTTTGGATATGTTGCTGTATGTATTGTTGGAGCACTTCTTGCAATGAATGATTATATAAGTTTTGGAGTTATAGTTGCATTTATTATGTATGTAAGATTATTTTCATCTCCACTTTCTCAGATAGCACAAGCAATGACAAACTTACAAACAACTGCAGCAGCATCTGAAAGAGTATTTGAATTTTTAGATGAAAAAGAATTATCAACAGAAGAAAATATTACAGAACATTTAGCAAAATCAAAAGTAAAAGGAAATATAGAATTTGATAATGTATCATTTACATATTATGGAAATGATACACCAACTATAAAAAACTTTTCTGCAAAAGCAAAAAGTGGCGAGAAAATTGCAATAGTTGGGCCAACTGGCGCTGGAAAAACAACACTTGTTAATTTACTTATGAAATTCTATGAAATAAATAGTGGAGATATTAAAATTGATGGTGTTTCTATTAATGATTTAACTAGAAAAAATATACATGATTTATTTATTATGGTACTTCAAGATACATGGGTTTTTGATGGTACAATAAAGGAAAACATTAAATATAATAATGAAGATGTTAGTGATGAAAAAATACACGAAGTATGTAAAATTGTTGGCTTAGATCACTATATAAAGACACTTCCTAATGGATATGATTCAATTATTTCAAGTGGGGATGCAATATCTGCAGGGCAAAGACAACTTCTTACAATTGCTAGAGGTATGATTAAAGATGCTCCATTCCTAATACTTGATGAAGCAACATCTAATGTTGATACAAGAACAGAAGAACTTGTTCAAAATGCAATGGATAAACTTACTGAAGGAAAAACATCATTTATAATTGCACATAGATTATCAACAATAAAAAATGCTGATTTGATATTAGTTATGCAAGATGGAAATATTATTGAGCAAGGAAATCATGATGAACTTATGAAATTAAATAAATTCTATGCAAGTTTATATAATTCTCAATTTAAGTTATAAAATGTGAAAAATGAAATAACATTTTTCATTTTTTTATTTTATAAACATATTATTTTCTATGAAAAAATATATAAATAAATTAAATAAAATATTTAATAATTCAAATATAATTAATATAAATAATAATTCTAAAATAGTAATAATAAGTGATTGCCATAGAGGAAAAAAAGATATATTTGATAACTTTAGTAAAAATGAAAATATATATTTATATGCACTTAATTATTATTTTAAACATAATTTTGTTTATATAGAATTAGGTGATGGAGATGAGTTGTGGGAAGTAGATAGTTATGAAAAAATAATAAAAAGTAATATAGATGTTTTTAAAATAATAAATAAGTTTAATCTATCTAATAGATTTTATATGATATATGGGAATCATGATAGTATTAAATCTAAAAATAATTATTTAAAAAATTATGATGTATATGAATCAATTATATTAAAATACAATGAAATTGATATGTTTTTATTACATGGACATCAAGTAGATATTTTTAATAGTAATTATATAAAAATAACAAGAATTATAATTAAAACTTTTTGGAAATTTTTAGAAAAATATTTAGTAAATGATCCAACTAAGTTAATAAAAAATTACAAAGTATCTAAAAGAGTTGAAAAACATCTTAATAATTGGACTAAAAAAATGAATAAAATACTAATTGCAGGTCATACTCATAGACCAATATTTCCTGTAAATAACAAAAGTTTATATTTTAATTCGGGAAGTTGTGTTCATCCAGATGGTATTACTACTATAGAAATAGATAACTCTTTTATAAGACTTACTAAATGGTATTATAAAATAAAAAAAGAGAATTTAATAAAAGTATCAAAGAATGTAATAAGAGAAGAGAAAATAATTGAGTTATTTAATCAGTATAATTAAACATGCACTAAAAAAACTTTTGAATAGAATAAAATGGAGTGATAAAATGATTAAAATTGTAATTGGATTAGCAAGTGTAATGCTTGCGAACATATGTTTTGGTATAACTCTTGCAAAAATAAAAAAGGAATTTAAAAGAGAAAAACTTTTAAATGGAGTAATTAAATATATCGGCATATTATTAGGAGTGCTATTTATGCTTTTAGCAGGATATTTAAATCAAGATATAGTAGTGGCAACAATGGATAATATAAATGTTAATTTAATGACTTGTCTAAAAATATTATTTATATCTGGAATTACTTATTATGGAATAGAAGATTTAAATAAGTTAAGAGATTTATTAGGAATTAAAGTTGAGGCTACTTCTTTTGAGAAAGGAAGGGGGTAAAATGCAAAAAGCTTTATTTCCAATATTAAAAACATGGGAAAGTCAAAGTATGAATACAGGTTCACATAAAGATACTTACGCAATTGATTTTGGAGTATTAAATCCATATAATGTGACTGAATTAATATCACCTTTTGATGGAAAAATTGTATATGTAGATACTCAAGCAAATGGTGGTGGTATAGCAATAGAATCTCTTGAAAAAGTGAAATATGTAGATGGCACTACTGATTATATGACACTTTGGACAGGACATGATAATACTCCTCCTAAACTAGGAACAATATTTAAACAAGGAGAAGTTTATTCACATATGGGCACTGCTGGTGGTGTACAAAAACATTGCCATTTAGAGGTTATAAGGGGTAAGTTTAAAATGACTTTTAAAGTGACTTCTATGGGAAGTTATAAGTTTGATAATACAATTGAACCATATAAAGCATTATTTTTAAATAAAGATTCATTAATAAAATATAGTAAATATAAATGGACTTTATTACCAGAAGTAGAAGTTACTCCTCCTGAAGAAAAAAATACAAATGTTAATCAACTGAAAGTTATTGTTGATAATTTAAGAGTAAGAAAAGAACATAATACTTTATCAAAAGTAATAGGATATGTTCAAAATAATGCAATATATAATGATTTAGAAACATACTATGATGGTACATATACATGGCATAGAATTATGGATAATGAATGGATTGCAGATAATGGAGAGTGGCTAGAAATATTACCAAAAACTTTTACTAAGGAAGAGGTATTAGAAAATGAAAATAATAAATTAAAAAAAGAAATAGAAGAAGTAAAAAGTATTAATACTAATTTAAATAATGAAATAATTAGTTTAAAAAACAAATTAAAGGAAATACATAAAATATCTTATGAATGATATATTAGTACAAATAAATGATAATTTAACACTAATTTTAACTGGAATTGGAATAATACTTGGAATAGTAGAAAAATCAAAAAATATACCATTTAAACCCATATCATGTCTATTTAAAAATATTAGTTTTATGTGTAAAGATGAAGAAATACATAAAAAGATAGATATAATGTCTAAAAATATGGAAGAATTAAAAATAAGACAAGATGAAGATGAAATGGATAGATTAAGATATGAAATATTAAAATTTGAAAGAAATCTTAGAAATATTAAAAATGAAATAGTATCACAAGAAGAAATTATTACAATATTTGATATGATAAAAAAGTATCATTTACTTATAGAAAAATATAATAAAATGAATAGTAAGTTTGAAAAAGCACAGGAATATATTACAAATAAATATAATGATATGTACGCAAAATAAAACAAATGTTTGCTTTTACTATTGACAAATTATAGAATTATAATATATAATGTATATAGAAAAGAGTTGATAATAATGAAAACAATAATAATAACTGGTTCTAATTCTGGATTAGGGTTTGAAACAGCAAAAAAGATAGCAAAAAATAAAGAATATGAAATAATACTAGCATGTAGAAACATTGAAAAAGCAAATATAGCAAAGGAAGAGATAATAAGAGAGGCGAATAATAAACATATAGAGGTAATTAAATTAGATACCTCTTCTTTGAATTCAGTTAGAAATTTTGTAACTAATATAAAGAATAGAAATAAAAAAATATATGGGTTAATAAATAATGCTGGTATTTCATCAATGGGCCACTACGGTGTATCAGAAGATGGTATTGATATTGTGTGTGCAACAAATTATTTGGGTCATTTTTTACTTACTAATTTACTTCTTCCTTATTTGGAAGAGGATGCAAAGATATTTAATGTAACAAGCGATATGCATAATCCTCCTGGCAGATTAAAATGGAATGGAACTCATCAGATATTTTATCCACAAAGTAATGATAAAAAAAGATATTCCTATTCAAAATTATGTAATATATATTTTACATATGAATTAGATGAAATACTTAGAGAAAATAAGTCAAAAATATTAGTTAATGCTTTTAATCCAGGAATGATGGACACAAATTTTAGTGGTGGACATAATAGTAAATTTAGAACATTTATTGTAGGATTAACAATGCCTAAGAGATTGGGAAATTTAGATTATTCATCATCTTCTTTAGCAGAACTAATGATAAATGATAGTTATAGAGATTCTGGAAAATATTATGATAGAAGTACTAATTATGTTAAATCATCACCACTATCATATGATAAAAAAAATATGAAAGAACTATGGAATGAAAGTATAAAAATAACTTCTTAAGCGCTAAAACAAATCACAAAATCGGAGGTTATAATGAATAAAATGCTAAAAATATTAATTATCTTATTTACAATATTTTTAATTATATTATTAATAAAAAAGATATTTTTTTCAAATAATAATGCATCTATTATTGATAATAATAAAATTATATATTCAAATGGAATATATGATTGTGTAGTTTTTGATGGTGAAAAAATAATAGGTATGACAACTTTAGAAGTTGAAAATGGTAAAATTAGTAATGAGATTATAATTAAGGAAAAAGATAATTATGATGATGTTAATTATTTTATAATGCCACAAATAAGTGATGCTCATACTCATATAACTTCAAAAGAAGAAATAAATCAAATGATAAATAATGGTATCACGTCAGTTTATGATGTAGCATCAAATACTATATCTAATAAAAAGTTTGAGATAAATACATCTATAACTACAATAATGCCTAATTCATCTAATATAAATAATGTAGTATATAATTTAATTGATAGTGGTGCAAAATATATAAAAGTAATGGTTGATATGCCTAAAATTATGGGCGGAGAGTTAATAGATAAAAATACATTAAAAAATATTGTTGATATTGCACATAATAATAACTTAAAAGTAGCTATGCACACAACCTCAGTAAAAGCAATAGAACTTGCAGTAGATGAGGGTGCTGATATATTAATTCATGTACCGATTGGAGAAGAAATTCCTGTTGATTTAGCAAGTAAAATTTCAAAAAATAATATTTCTATCGTGCCAACTCTTGTTATGATGAAAGCTTTTTCTAATTCACCACTGTATGGCTATAAAAAGAAAGATTATCAAGACGCATTGAATAATGTAAAACTACTTAATTCATTAAATATTCCCATTTTAGTTGGAACAGATTCTAATAATTCTTATTTTGTTCCAAACATTTCTCACGGAACATCTTTATATGAAGAAATAACTCTTTTAAAAGAAGCTGGATTAACTAATATGCAAATATTACAGGGTTTAACAATAAATACAGTAAAAGCATATAATAATGCAGAAAAAAATAATAATTCATCATTTGTATTAATAGAAGGAAGACCTGATAAAAATATAAATGATATAACTAATATAAGACAAATTTGGATTAATAATGAAGCTATTTTTAAAAATATAAGGTAAATATTTGTTTATATAAAAATAATGAATTATCCAAAAAAATAATGAATTATCCAAAAAATATTGTATTTTTTCTTTATTTATGTATAATAGGTGAAAAAAAGGGAGAATTATATGAATAAAGAAATAGTTATATACAATGGGAAATTAATATCAATTGATGAAAATAAATGTATGCGAGAAGTAAAGTGTGTAGATAATATTTTAGATATTTTATTAAAAGAAAATTTAATAGAGGGGTTAGAAAATTTAAAAAAAGAATTAGAGTGTTCTTCAAAAAAATTTAATAGGGGCAAAATCAAAGAATTTTTTGAAATTTCGTTTCCAACATTATCATCTATTATAATACCTATAATAATGTCTTATTTAAAAGATTTGCCAGATGTTATTTTGACAAAAAATGGCTCAATTTCAAAAGAAGAATTTGTACAAATGTTCATTGTACTTTTTGCGCCTATAGGCATGAAAATGTCAGAACAATGGTATAATGAGTATAAAGAAAAAAAAGGAAATGAGTATGGTAGGATATTTGCAATTAAAGGATTAGAAAGAAGTATTTTTATAAAAAGACAAGAATTAGAAATGATAAAAGAAGAAAGTAAATCTTGCAGTATAGATAGTTGTTTTATTTCTAGTAATATAAAAATTGAACTTGATAAATCACTAGAAGATATATCAAGATATATAAGCGGTTGTTATAAATTAGGGTCAAATTATAAATATGTAATTAAATATTATAAAAAAACTGGTAATTTACCAAAAGAATTAACAAGAGATTTTAGAGAAGATGAGATATTATTTGTAAAAAATGCAATAGAAGAAAAAAATAAAAGTAAAGTAAAAAAAGTGAAGAGAAATAAATAAAATAATTTTCACTTTTTTATGTACAAAATAATTTTAATTTGTATTTATATTAGATTTATAAGTATTAGTAATAAAATAAATAATTTTAAATAGGTAGCAAATTATTTTAAAATTTTCAAAGAAAATTTTTAATAAAGAAAGTATAATATTTTATAGACTTTTATTTGTGTACTTGATATAATTAATTTATAAATATGTGAATGTAATTCATATAAAAATATTATTATTATAATTGAAAGAGAGGTGTTTACCGAATAGTTTTTTTCGGTATAGATTATGACAACAACAAGTATGTTAGAGGCTAAAATTGCAAGTGCTAGACACGGTATTTCTGATTATGAATCTAAAATAAAAAAATCAGAAGAGGAATTAGAAAATTGTATTCAATTAAATAAAATACTTGGGGAACTTTCTTCAAATTCTTTAGATGTTTATAGCAATTTGCAAAGTGCTGGTGATAATTTAAATCATGGTATTAGAATTGATGGGGTTGGCCTTGGTAATGAAGTGTTAAATAGGGCATCAAATATTAAATCTTTGCACAATAATTCTGAAACAGCAATTTCTAATGTTAAGAAAAGAATTGATGAACTTCAAAATAATATAGAAGAATATAAAGATAGAATTGTTAAATTGAATAGTGATATATCTTATTGGCAAAGTGAAATAAGTAGATTAAATGCTAAAAAAAGGAAAATAGGTACTATATTAAATAGAAATAAAAATAAATAAAAAGATGTGGGAGGAATAGTAAACATGTATGAGTATGATAGTAGTGCAACAAATAATGCATTAAATGATGCAAAAAAAGC
Organism: uncultured Clostridium sp.; assembly: GCA_964555985.1. Classification (GTDB taxonomy): domain Bacteria; phylum Bacillota_I; class Bacilli_A; order RF39; family UBA660; genus CAG-1193. The sequence continues at coordinate 11,013 of CAZKUP010000025.1, forward strand.
AGAAACAACAATAAGTTTAATTCCAAATAATATATCGCAAGCTCGTTCTTTAGCAGGAAGCGTTAATGTTCCTGGGTTAGATTTTTTAAATGACTCATCAATACAAGAAACAATAACAATAGTATCTGGATATAGTTCAATAATAATTGGTATGATTTCAAAAGCAGAAAGAGATATGATAATAGAATGTATTTCAAACGGAGATACTACTAGACTTGTTCAATATGTTAATGAAGGAAAAATAAGTACCCAATCTTTAATAGAGTATTCAAAAGAATATATGGAAGACATAATGAATAGAGGGGAGATTAATACTTATAATAGTTGGAAAAAAGGATTTAAGATTATTGGGGGTGGAGATCCAAAATATGCAACTGTAAATATTGCTTTAGAAACATTAGGCTTTAGCGAGGAATTTATCTATAATTTATCAAGTGAATACTGTAAAAATTTAATAAATAATGATTTAATGTATACCAAAGAAGGAACAGTTACTATGGCAACTTCATTTGTTGGATTACTTGCAATGTTTAATGTTAAATTGGGATATGAACATAAAGAATTTGATAGAAGTTATTTTGGATTTTACTTTGGTAATGGAGAAAATGCAGGATTAGGACCTACAGACTGTTGTAATTATACAGATTGGCTTGCAAGATGCGCCGGTATAGATATTTCAGCACATAGTGCTGTAGATAAATCTGCTTATTGTTTTGATGGAATAACTCCAAGAGATGAGATATATGCTTGGAGTGGAAAAGATTATTTCACAAAAGGAGAAGGCGGTGATTATCTTATAAGTTCTGGACACATTAGGCTAGTATTAGAAAATGATGGTAAAGGATATTATTATTCTGATAATGGAGATTATGCTGAAATTCGTTATACGACATATGAACAACTTGCAAATGAAGGATATCGTGTAGTAAATACAGATGCATTATTTAGAAATACTGCAAGTCCACACCAAGATGAATGTGTTTGGTTAGATGAAAATGGTAATTTAGCATCAAAAAGAAGTGAAGGAATACAAACAAAAAAAACAGAAATATTTGCAAATCCATATTGGTTTATAAACCAAAAAAATATAAACCTAACAGAAGAAGAACAACAAAGTTTAATAGAACAATACAATAAAAGAAATAAAAATCCAAACTTTACTGGTGTTGAATATCAACCTGTTAGTAAAGATGTTGAAGAAATACCCGATTTAAATAATGATAGTTTGAATGAATCAGGAAACAGTGGAAATACTGGCAACAGTGGTAATGCTGGAAACAGTGGAAATACTGGCAACAGTGGAAATACTGGAAATAGTGGAAGTACTGGCAACAGTGGAAATACTGGAAATAGTGGAAATACTGGAAATAGTGGAAATACTGGAAATAGTGGAAGTACTGGAAATAGTGGAAATACTGGAAATAGTGGAAGTACTGGCAACAGTGGAAATACTGGAAATAGTGGAAATACTGGAAATAGTGGAA
>CAZKUP010000026.1:0-12403 GCA_964555985.1 uncultured Clostridium sp.
AAAAAGTGAAATTTTTTTATTTTTTTCACTTTTTTACACTTCTTTACACTTTTTTGTTTGATTATATAATTCCTCTTTCTATAGCTAGGTTAATTATAAGTGCTATAAATATGATTATTGCTATAATTAGTCCTGTATTTACAAGTAAATTGAATATGAAGTTATTATCTTTCTTTTCTTTTTTTACTTCTGTTTTTATTACTCTTTCTACTATTCTTTCTTTTGGCATTTCTTTTAATAAGCATCCGCATTTTACACATATAAATGCATTTTTATCTACTACATTGCCACAATTATTACATGTTGTTTGTCTATCTTTTGGTACATCGTATTCATTTTTATATATAAATACTCTTTCTGTAACTGGTGCTTCTAAATTTTTGTATGTATTTTCTTTTTTTTCATTTAGATTCATTTGTAATTGTATTTCTTCTTTTTTTGTATTATTTCTTAGGTATAAAACATATTTTATTATTAGAAATATTATAAAACTTGCTATTGCTATAAATATAAATGTATTAAGTCTTTTCTTTATTTCTATAGGAAATACATCATATTTTTTACTTGCAATAAAGTAATTATAAATATATAGCATTATTGAGCCAATAAATGAACACTCGAATATAATAGATGATATCTTTAAACTTTTATTAATTTTCATACAAATCCCCTCTTTTCGTGTATTTATTATACATATTTTATAGATTTTGTCAAGTTTTTGATTGGAGTCGTTATGAATAATGAGTTAGAAAGGCAATTAAATACTTGTGCTTATGTTATTACTATTATTGTTGAAATAATATATATTTATGTAACTAATAATCAAGATAATATAAGTGATGAGGATGCGAATAGTTTGGTTAAATTAGGTAGAACTCTTTTATTTATAGTTGCTCTTTATTTTGTTATTAATGCGTTTATTGGTTATAAAAACAATAAAAGTAGTAGTCAATATAAACAAGTTTTAGCAGCATCTCTTGCTATTTTAGCAGCACTTATTAGGCTTACTATCACTAGTGATGATATTACTTTTAGATAAATATTCTTTAACAGGACCATAAGTTTTTCTATATCCTTCTATTAATCCATATTTGTTTATTGCTTCAATATGTGCTTTTGTTGGATATCCTTTATGGTTTTTATATCCATACATTGGATACTTTTTATCTAGTTCATACATCATTTCATCTCTTGTTACTTTTGCAATAACTGATGCGGCAGCGATTGATAAGCTTTTGGAATCTCCTTTTATAATTGATGTAGTTTCTATATTTATATCTAATTTCATTGCGTCAATAAGAATATGTTCTATATTCGTCTTTTTTAGACAATTTTCTATTGCTCTTTTCATAGATATTTTAGTAGCTTCATATATGTTGTATTCATCTATTTCTTCACTTGAACATAGTCCTATTCCAATACCTAATGCATCTTTTTTTATTATATTAAAATATTCATTTCTTTTTTTCTCTGTTAATTTTTTTGAATCATTTAATCCTTCTAATTTATAACCTATAGGAAGTACAACACAAGCACTTACTACTGGACCATTAAGAGGCCCTCTACCTACTTCATCCACACCTGCAATAAGTTTTATTCCATTTTTTATTAATTTTTCTTCATATTCATATAAATTCATAATTAACACCACTTAAATTATACACCAAATATGATATAATTTAAATGGTGATATGAATGAATACTTTAAAAAATGTAGAAAATGTTATAATAATTAATAAATCTAGATTTATTACTAATATTTTTAGTGTTGATAGTATTAATGAAATAGATAATTATTTAAATGAAATTAAAAATAAATATAAGGATGCAACTCATCATTGTTATGCTTATATATTAGATAACACTAAAAGATTTAATGATGATAATGAACCTGTTGGTACAGCTGGGTATCCTATTTTAGATTGTTTAGAAAAGAATAATTTAAATCATGTTTTATGTATTGTAACAAGGTATTTTGGTGGTATTAAATTAGGTGCATCTAATCTTTTAAGAGCATATAGTAATAGTTGCAAAGAGGCAATTAATAAGAGTGAAATATTAGAACTTATTGATGGTGTGAATGTGAAACTTAAGTTTAGTTATAAAGAAATAGATGAGGTTAATAGGATTCTTAATGGTTATGAAATAATTGATAAGAAGTTTGATGATAGTGTTAGTTATGTTGTTAATATAGATAATGATTTAGTTAATAGAATAAAAGATGTATGTGAAGTAGAGGTAATAAAAAAAATAATTATTAAGAAGTAATTATTTTTTTAATATTTTTTCTTTAATATCATATACATCTTTTCTTGTTATTTTCATAAAATCTTTAACTAATGAAATATTTGATTCTAAATTTCTTCCTGTAATGGAAGTAATATCTATATATTCATCAAAAGATATTAAAGATGTATTATTATTTATTGAATTAAGGAAAGTTATTATATCTTTAAAATCTAGATTAAAAAATACATAATCTAAATATGGTTTATAATATAGGAATTGTTTTTTATTATCATATGAAGTCATTTCTAATTCATTTGTAAAATAATATAATGTACCTCCTATATAATAAGAAGGATCATATGCATATAAGTTATTATCATATTTTATTAAATTAACAACATGATTTGCTTTATTTTTATATGCATTTGTTTTACTTTTTATATTTGTAGAATATACAGGCATTATTCTAGTTTCTTCATTGCTTTCATTTAAAACATCATTTATAAAACTAGCTATATTTCTACAACAACCTTTACTTGTTATAATATTTAAACCTAAGTTTGATAATAAGATATCATTTTCATTAGAAAATACATATTTATCCCATGAAAATGCACCTGCTTGTAATAGGGTACTTAATAATGATATTTTACTTATGGAGTTATCTAAACTTATTTCATTAATTAATTTACTTACTTTTTTTATATATTTTTTATATAAATCAATTAGTTCTTTATTACTATCTATTTCATCTATTCTATATCCTTCTTCTTTTTCTTTCCAATATTTTAAGAATTTTCTTACATTCGCACTATTATCATCAGTTTTATATAAATAGTATCTTTCATCAAAATAATTAAGTTCCATAAGTATCTCCTTTTTTTAGTTATTATATATTAATTATTTTATTTGTCAACTTCTAGGATGATATTCATCATAAGAATTTCTTAATAAATCCCCTCTTACATGTGTATATACACTTGTTGTAGACATATTTTCATGACCTAATAATTCTTGTATACTTCTTAAATCTGCGCCACTTTCTAATAGATGTGTTGCAAAAGAGTGTCTTAATATATGTGGAGATATTTCTTTATTAATACCTTTTTCTTGTGCTATTTTATTTATTATTTTAAAAAAACCACTTCTACTCATTTTTTTACCATGATTATTTAAAAATAATATATCAGTTGGAAATTTTATTAAATTATTTCTATGTTCAGAGATATATACCTGTAATGCCATAACAGCATAATCTCCTATTGGAATAATTCTTTCTTTAGAGCCTTTTCCATATACTTTTACTAAATCATTTTCAAAATCTATATCATTAATACATAAATTAAGTAATTCAGAAACTCTAAGTCCAGAAGAATACATAAGTTCAAGCATTGCTTTATTTCTATAATCATAACTTGTATTAAATTTTATATCAAGTAAATTATTTATCTCTTCTATAGTAAGTACTCTTGGAAGAGTTTTATTTGTTTTTAAAAGACTTATATTTTCTATTAAATTAGGAATATTATGATATAAAGAGTAATAATTATGCATATTTTTAACTGTACCTATTATGTGATTAATACTTTTTTCATTTAATTTTTTATCTTTTAAACTTTCTATAAATTTAATCATATCTTTTTTTGTAATATTTTCTACTTTTTTATTATTAAAATAATCTAAATAATAATTTAAATCATTTTGATAAGATAAAATTGTATTTGTTGATAGTTTTTTTTCTATTAAACAATAATCTAAATATTCTTTTATTTCATTAAACATACTCATCACCATTTTAATTATATCATATTTATTGTATAATTGTATTGGTGATGAGTATGAATGAACCCCTAGCAAATAAGTTAAAACCTAACTGTATTAATGATATTATAGGTCAAAGTCATTTAGTTGGTAAAGATAAGGTATTATATAATTTAGTTAAAAATAAGAAATTATTTTCTATGATTTTATATGGGAAACCTGGTATTGGTAAAACAAGTATTGCTTATTCTATTGCAAATGAAATTGGTGGTAATATAAGATATTTAAATGCGACTGTTAATAATAAAAAGGATTTTGATATAGTTGTTGAAGAAGCTAAAATGTATAAAGGTATAATACTTATTATGGATGAAATACATAGATTAAATAAAGATAAACAAGATTTACTTCTTCCATATTTAGAAAATGGGCTTATAACTATTATTGGTATGACTACATCTAATCCATATCATAGTATTAATCCTGCAATAAGAAGTAGATGTCAAATATTTGAATTAAAACCTCTTTCTAATGATGATATAAAATTAGGAATAAATAAAGCTATTAATAGTGAATATTTAGAAGGAATAAGTATTGATGATGATACAATTAATTATATAGTTAATATTTCTAATGGGGATTTAAGATATGCATATAATTTATTAGAAATATCTTATTATATAACTTGTGATAAGGTTGTTAATATTGATGTAGTTAAAGAAATAAATAATAAACCCGCTTATGTAGATGATAAAGATGGTGATTCTCATTATGATTTATTAAGTGCTTTTCAAAAAAGTATTAGAGGTAGTGATGTTGATGCGAGTATTTATTATTTAGCAAGATTAATTCACGCGGGGGATTTTGATAGTATTTATAGAAGAATGAGTGTTATTGTTTATGAAGATATTGGACTTGCTAATCCTTCTATGGGACCAAAGGTAATGGCTGCAATAAGTGCATGTGAACGATTAGGAATGCCAGAACTTGTTATTCCTCTTTCTGAAGTAGTTATAGAACTTGCATTATCTCCTAAATCTAATAGTGCTTATTTAGCTATTAATAAGGCATTAAAAGATATTGAAAACGGACATAGTTATCCAGTACCAAAACATATTAATAGTACTGCATTTGGTTATAAATATCCGCATGATTATAAAGATAGTTTTGTGGTACAACAATATTTACCAGATGAACTTGTTAATAGAAAATATTATATTCCAAAAGAAACTAGTAAGTATGAATTATTGCTTAAAGAAATGTATAATAAAAGGAAAAATTTTAAATAATTTTTCCTTTTTAAGAGATTACCAAGAACCTCCTCCACCACCTCCGGATCCTCCTCCAGAAGAGCCTCCGCCTGAAGAACCACTAGATGATCCTCCTGAGCTACTTGAAGAATAACTATATGACATTGCACTTAAAGATGATTCCATAGTTGTATTCATAAAACTTTTGAATGTATTAGAGTTAAAATTACTATTACCATCATACCATGTTGGTAATTGTACGGCAATTGTTTCAAATTTATCAATCCATTTGTCTGATATATCCAAAACATATGCATATGGTAATATATCATAAAAATATGTTGGATTATCCATAACCATTGCTTCTAATTTGTCTTTTTCAGCAGTTTCTAAGAATCTTTTAAATCCATTTATTTTTCCTAATATTTCATTACCATACTTAGTCCTTTTTTTCATATTTATTGCAAAATATCCCATTATAAATATAGATATAAATGCAAATAATATATAAGGTATAAGAATATATCTTTCCATAATAATTGGAATCATTACCATAAGCCATGGAATACCACCAAAACCAAGTCCCCATATAAGTCCAAATATTTTTACCCCTAGTACACCTGTAAACCATAATGCTATTAATACTGAAAAACCTATAAAAGGAAATATTAATATTCCTAACATTTGAGAATCTGTTGAATATAAGTGTACTGGCAGAATTAAAACTATTAGTAGTGTTATTACCATCATAATTATAATTGGAATTGTCTTAGTAAAGGTATTTCCTTCAAATAATGTTTTTTTATTATCTTTATTATCAAAATTATTTTTTATTTCATTCATTGTAGTATAAAAACTATTTCTTAAATCATTTTCAGTTACTTCAATTAAATCCGTATTTGATACTTTTATACTTCTTTTTGATGAAAATAATCCTTTTAAGAATATTCTTTCATTGACATTATCTCCATCATAATCTTTTAATTTAACTATTTTAAAACTATTTTTTGTAGAAAATAATATTTTATCTTGTGTTTCTACAATTTTAATATGACCTTTATTAGCAAGATAAATCAATAAAGAAACAATATCTTTATCTTCTGTTTTCCCTCTATATAAAAATCCAATTTCTGCACTATTAAATCCTTCTGGGGGATAAAACTCAACTGTTTCTATTACCTTATCATCTTTACCATATTTATACCAAATAATAAATGATATTAATAAGAATATTATTGGAATAATTATTAATAAATAATCATAATTAAAATCATTATATATAAAATATCCTTCAGGTAATTCTAATCTTATAGTTAGAGCTTCATATGGATTTAAATATCCATTATAACTTCCCTTAATAACATTCTCATCTACTTCATAAGACACATTGTCTGAACCAATTGTTCCAACACTTCCACTTGAAAAACCTATTTTACTAGTATCAAATTCTTTTGGCATTGAAATAGTAAAAGATATATTTTTAATATAAGTATCCCACTCTGCACCTATTATATTAAAATATAATTCATCATATCCTTTACCTGTGTCTTTACCAAGACTATAAGTATAATTTATTTCATAATTTTTTCTCCAATAAATGTTTCATCAGAAGAACCAATTTTTATTATTTTATAATTGTTTTCTCTTGATGTACTATAATCATTATCAACCTTAATATTACTAATTCTAACTTTATTACTAGATGTAGTGCCATCTAATCTAGTTATATTATTTTTAAGTGGTATTTTTCTATATATACCATGCTTATATTCATTAAAATAAGCACCAATTTTTTCTTTTATATCAAGTGAATTATTTTCATTAACCACAATATTTATATCATAATTATCTAAATAATATTCACTATTTTTTAGTAAATTATCTGACATACTAATTTTATATATAATTTGTGTATCATCATCTATTATATCATCTATTCCTATAGGATTATTTTTTATACCATACTTTATATAATTATCTACCACTTCCTTAGTAGAAGGTTCAATAAATATTTTATAATATTTTATACTTAAATCTTCTTCACTAGTTATAGTACTTTCAAAATTATAATAATTAGTTACTCTATCATTATTTGAATAAATTTCTTGATAAATAGCCTTATCATATCCATCAATAGTTTTAATATTTTCTTTAAAAGCATTATAATAATATATAATATAATGATAATAATATGTATCTTTAGTATTAGGGTCTATTTTACCTTTTATAACATGTTCATTAAATCTATTTAGACCAAATTCTAATGATATAGATAATTCTTCTGTTTTAAAACTTACAAATTCATCTAAATTAATATAATCACTAATATAACTTTTAGCATTTATTTTTAATGGTAAAAAGAATAATAATGCTAATAAAAATATTTTAATATTACTTATCTTTTTCATATAGTTCACCTATTTTTATATTATTTCTTTCTTGAGAATTAATTTCAAACATTTTCTTTTCTTTAAACCCTAAAATAAAACTTATTATATTACTAGGAAACATTTGCACTTTATTATTAAAAATTCTTACTGTTCCATTATAATATTTTCTTGAATTAGCAATTTCATCTTCTATTTTAACTAATTGATTGTGTAAATCCATAAAATTTTCATTTGCTTTTAAAACGGGATATTCTTCTTTTAAAGCAATTATATTATTAATATTTGATGATACTTTTTCATTTATATCTATTTTTTCATTAGTAGACAAAGTATCATATGTATTATTTCTTAAATTTATAATTTCTTTTAAAGATTCTTTTTCATAATTAGAATATTCTTTTACACATTGAACAATATTAGGAATTAAATCCCATCTTTTCTTTAAATAAACATCCATTGTAGAAAATGCCTCTTTAACAATATTATCTAGTTTAATAAAACTATTAAATGTTATTATAAAATAAACAATTATAATAACCAATAAAAATATAATTACATAGCCTAACATAACTCCTCCTTACTATACTTATATAATAACATATTTTATACAAAAAAAGAATCAAATATTAAAATTTAATTCTTTCTTTTACATATTCTTCAATTTCAGAAACATTAATAGTAATTTGTTTCATAGTATCTCTATCACGAATAGTTACTGTATTATTATTAAGTGTTTCATCATCAATTGTAATACAAAATGGAGTACCTACTATATCACTTCTTCTATATCTTTTACCAATACTACCAGCATCATCATAACAAACCATAAATGATTTTGATAATTTATTATATAATTCTAAAGCTTTTTGACTATGTACTTTTTTCATAAGTGGTAAAATAGTTACCTTATAAGGTGCTAAAAAAGGATGTATTTTAAGAACTTCTCTTTCAGTATTATCATCTAGTACTTCTTTTGTATAAGCTTCAAAAAGGAATGCTAAAACACTTCTATCTAGTCCATAAGTAGATTCAATTATATATGGAATATATTTCTCATTAGTAATTGGATCTAAATACTCACATTTAACACCACTATATTCTGTATGTCTTGTTAAATCATAATCAGTTCTATTATGTGTACCATTTATTTCACCAAATCCAAATGGGAACTTATATTCTATATCACATGCACTTTTAGCATAATGCGCTAGTTTCTCATGATCATGAAATCTTAAATGTTCTTCTTTTATGCCTAAATCCATATAAAACTTTTTACCATATTCTTTAAAATAATTATATAATTCTTCATCTTCACCTTTTTTACAAAAAGTTTGAAATTCCATTTGTTCAAATTCAATAGTTCTAAATGTAAAATTACCAGGAGTAATTTCATTTCTAAATGCTTTACCAATTTGACCAATACTAAAAGGTAATTTACATCTCATACTTCTTAAAACATTTAAATAATTAACATATTCACCTTGAGCATTTTCAGGTCTTAAATAAATAATACTTTTAGAGTCATTAGTAACTCCTCTATATGTTTCAAACATTAAATTAAATTGTCTTATATCAGTATAATCACTTTTACCACATTTTGGACATGGAACATGATTTGTTCTAATATATTCCATCATCTCATCTTCACTCATACCATCAGCATGAGAATTACTATCAAAATCATTAATAAGATTATCAGCTCTATGACGTGTTTTACAATGCTTACAATCTATTAATGGATCAGAAAAACTTCCTACATGACCAGATGCTTCCCATACTCTTTTATGCATTAAAATATCAGCATCAACCTCATAACTATTTACTCTTTCTTGAATAAATCTTTTTCTCCATGCATCTTTAATATTATTTTTAAGTCTTGCACCAAGTGGACCATAATCCCAAGTATTAGCAAGTCCCCCATATATTTCACTTCCTTGAAATATAAAACCATATTGTTTACAATAATTTACCATATCTTCCATTTTCATTATTATCCCTCCTAAATAAAAATTCCCCTAGTTATAAGGACCCATATGGGCGGTTCCACCTTATTTATTCTAGAAGAATCTCTTTAATGTATTGCTAGAAGTTTCCACCTTCGTCATCGCATATATAAACTATGTATAAAGTATACATCAATTTATAGAATAAGTCAATTATAATAATGTACTCTATCTTTCCAAGAACCACTTGATGGGAAATTAATAAGAGTTCTTGGATTTACAGTTTTTGCTACATAAGCAGCTTGCCCCGTATATTCTGTAAAGCGAAGTCCTGTTGAAATAGCTAGATGAAGATGATATCCAGTAACATACATACCAGTTGCTCCCATATAACCTATCATTGTATCTTTTGTAACAATATCTCCTTCACTCACTACAACTTTACTCATATGTGCATATGAAGATGAATAACTTTTTCCATTAATGTTATGGTGTATTGTTACTTGATTACCACCCCATTTATCATACCATACTGCTGCAACTTTTCCATTTGCAACTGCATATATTTGATTTTTAGTGCCAAGTCCATTAGTTAAATCAATTCCTTCATGAAGTCCAGAACCTTCTATTAAATTACCCTTTGAATCATATATTGCATATCTATATCCATATTCACTAGAAATGCCTCCATGTTCAAATGGCCTCCAAAATCTAGTATCAGCAGGTAACAATTTATTAGCACATACACTAATATCATCATCCTCACTACATCCAGCGTCTAAATACATTTGTATTACTTGTTTAGAATTTTTTATCTCATCTTCAATACTTATACTTACCTCATACAAATCTTCTTTAGCTTGCTCTAATTTAACTAATTTAGAAGATAGACTATCTTGTCTTACCTTTAATTCTTCTTCTTTTTCCTTTAATTCCTCTTTTAATTTTTTAGCAGATTCTATTTTTTCATTCATTTCATCAATAAGTTTCTCATGATATGTAGTAATTTGCTCAGTAATTGTATATCTATATATAAAATCAGTTATAGAGTCCGCACCAAATAAATATTCAATATAAAATGAATTACCATTAGTAGTTTGTAATGATGCCATTAAATTTTTACTACTTTCATCTTTTTCTTTTATCTCTTCATTTAATTTATCTATTTCCTCATTCTTATCTCTTATAGTATTATTTATATTTTCAATTTCTGTATATATTGCTTGTACTTCATTCTTAATATTATTTATTTCATTTTGATTAAGAGAAATACTAGTGTTATTTTCTTTTTCTCTTTCATAAATCTCATCAAGTTCTCTTCTTAAATCCCTTATAGTTTTTGCCTCAATCTTAGGTGATAAAATAACACTTGGAATAAATGATATTACAAAAAATAGAACAAAAAACTTTCTTATAAATCTTTTCATTAACTCCTCCTAATAAATCTATATACTTTTTTTAAAGTAGTGCTGAAATGTGAGAAAATAAAATACCAAAATTTATTAATTGCTAAATCAAATTCCCCAACAAATTCAAATAACACAGGATTATATTTTGCTTTAGTATTCGTTAAATGATCATCTAAAGTACCATCAACACCCTCTAAATCAGCGTAATCATATCCTAAATTCATCATATCAATAAAACTATTAATATGCACAGAAGCATTAGTATTTAAATATGGAAAAACCTCCTCAAAAGTACCAGCATATAAATACTCTACTTTCTTTATACCATTTTTATTTGGTGGAATAATTGCAAGAGTTGCAGCAATACTTATAACACTTCCATATTTTTCTTTAGCAGTAATGCAATCTTTTAATTGCTCATTATATTTATTAATTAAATTCTCATCTTTTTCTCTTTTTATTTCATTAGAAAGAAACTCTTCAAACTTATCTACATCAATTCTTGCAATATACATATAAGCATCACTTTTATATGCATTCATAATTCTTTCAAAATAATCTTTAGATCTAAGAGAAATACCTTGTCTATCTTCAGTACTTTTAATAATTCTATAAAAGTCATCTATATAAGAATTATCATGAACACATACAAAAGATATACCTCTTTTCTCATGAAAATCTCCATAATATCTTTTAGCGTTTCTTTTAAAATTAGATAAAAGTTCTTTCTCAGTTAACTTATTATTATCTTTATCTATTAAACTAATTGCCATATTAAATCTTGGTTGAATATATGCTCCAACTTCTTTTTTATACCCACAATGAATATAACCACAATCTTTTAAATTATTTATTTTTTCATTAGCATTATTACTATAATTTTTAGGTGAACACTTATCACTTTTGTTAATAAATGTATCATAATATTCCTCATTTATTGCAATTAATGGATCAATTTTTACAACAAATGCTTTCATTCTTTTAGCATAATCTTTTATACCTTTTGTAAACTCTTTTAAATATTCTTTATTAGTATAATCAATTAAAAAACCTTTTGGACTATAAATCATTTTTAAATTCATAGGAAAAATCTTTATAAGAAGAAGTGCAGTTGCAACTATCTTATTATCTTTATATAAAGCACATAATGTAGAATCCCAATCTTTTTTTACTTCACTCCATCTATAATCTTGTGTAATTGGCGCACATGAATAATTTTTTATAAACTTATTATATTCATCAGTACTTATATCTACTTTAAATTCATACATTTTATTCACCATACTTTCAAACTAATTATATCATTTATGTATAAATTTATCCAGTAAAATAGAATAAATTTTGCAGATAGAAGGAAAATCATATAAAAAAAGAAGAAAATATATATTTCATAACAAAATTAGTTTTTTTCTTCTTTTTAA
>CAZKUP010000027.1:0-12381 GCA_964555985.1 uncultured Clostridium sp.
AAAATAATGGATGTAATAAACTCATCCAAAAAGTCAACACTAGAAACAAGTGTAAAAATGATAGCAAGTACTGCAGAAAAAACAAAAATGCAAAATACTATACTAGGTAAAGAAGAAGCAACAATAACATGTGATAGTGTTGCAAAGCTAAGTAGTTCAGATTATGACCTAAGTACATGTAAAATAACATTTACAAATAGTACAGCAAAAGTAACAGTAAAAGGAAAAGGTAAATTTGATGGACTTTATGTATGTGGAGGAACAAAATCACAAGCAACAGCACAAACAGAAATGTGTGCTACAGATGGTAGCTATTTTAATTATGAATTTATTGCTAATGTTAAAGATAGTATAATTGCATATGTTGAAGTAAAAAATGTGAATAAGTGCATAACATTTTTTAATAAAATATTTCCTGATGAGGAGATTGCACAAACATGTAATGGAACATATAATGGGTATACAATTGATTATATAGTTACTCTTATTGGTCCATATAGTGATTATGAAGAAGCCGGATTAGATGTTAAATGGAAGAAAGTAACAGTAGAAGATGAAAGTAAGTGTGCAGCATATTTAAGTAAAAAATTTTGTGAAGGAGATGATGGATGTGCTAGAGATAATCTAATGCTGTGCTCAGATGGTACGATAATGCGTGTGTTTCTTTTAATGGATGGCGTTCTTCCAACAACAGATTATGAAGAAGCGGGATTAAAAATGTCTGATGCACAAATCTCTATAACAGGTTATAATACTGAAGGCGGACTTGAAGTAATAATACCTAGTACAATAGATAATTGTACTGTATCGGAAATAGGGCAACATGCATTTTATAATATTGAAACAGGACAAGGTTTAGGTATAAAAAGTGTGTTGATACCAAGTAGTGTTACTTCTGTAGGAAAATATGCATTTTCACATAATGAATTGCAAAATGTTTTAATACCAAATAGTGTTACATCAATAGGCGATTCTGCATTTAGTTTTAATCCTCTTTCTAAAGTAGAGTTAAGTAATCCTAATATAGAAATAGGTAATTGTGCATTTGGAGATAAGAAAAAAATTCCAACACATAATTTACCTGATACTTGTGATTGTCGCCCACAATAAAAATAGTTTAGGCATCTAAACTATTTTATTATTAATGGTAAATTATATTTTAGTGGTATTTCGTTATAGTTATAATCAATATTTTCTATTACTCCTATGTCATATGGAGTGCCATCAAATACTTTGTATAATATGCTTATATCTTTATTTTTGTATAAATAATCATTTGTTATTTTTATAATATGTGATGATAATTTTATTGATGAATTAAATATATTGTTCATATTTATTTTTTTAATTATTTTACTTGTATTCATATATTTAATAAAATTAGAATTATCATCATATGCATTTATTCTTGATATTTTTTTAAATAGGTATTTTGTGTTATACATTTTATTAACTGAATATTTTGATTTTTTTATTAGTTCTATATTCATTTTATAAAGTGCACTTGTATTTAAAAAACCATATGTACTTCTATAGGTTGTATTAATAAGTTTTTTTAGTATTTTATCATTAATTATTTTTTTATTCATGAAAGAAAAATTAATATTACCATATTTTTTTATTAGATATTTATCCATTTCACATTCTAAATATGTATGTGGTTTTATAATTGATTTACTTTTTATATCATCTAATACTTTACCAATGAATGGATGTATTGTTATATCAAATGCATAATGAGCAATATGTCCATATAAGTAAGACATTATTAATTCATTTTTTTCTAAGTTATTATTTTTAATATACATAATTGTATTTATGAAAAAATAACTTGAATTTGATGTATGTGTTTCTTTAAAGTAACCTCTATTTATAAAAGTTAAATCATGCCCACAAGAAAATAATTTCATATAATCTTTATTAATATATTTTTTATTATTTAATTTACTATATAATCTATCTGCCATTATAATATGACTTGTATAATTTGCCATTTAATCACTTCATTTCATTATCCATTTTATAATTATTTAAAAAAAATGTCAAATCTTTTAATTTTTAAAGAAAAAACTATTGACTAAGTAAGAATATAATGGTATATTTAATGTGTTCTGGGGAATTAGCTCAGTTGGCTAGAGCACCTGCCTTGCACGCAGGGGGTCAAGGGTTCGAGTCCCTTATTCTCCACCATTAAGTATTTTAATCCTTATTGTATAATAAGGATTTTTATTTATATATGTTAAAATTATTTTGGAGGTTGTTATGACTAATCTTATTATTTCTATAATATATTTATTATTATCATTTTCTTTTACTATTTTGATATACAAGAAATATGGTAAAATTGGACTTTTTTCATGGATGTGTATTTTAGTTGTTATATGTAATATACAAACTATAAAATTATCTAATTTATTTGGTTTAAATATATCTCTTGGAAATATATCTTATGGTGCATTATTTTTAACAAATGATATTTTAAGTGAAAAATATGGAAAAAAAACTGCAAAAAAAGCATGTGAGTTAAGTTTTGTTATTATGATTATATTTTCACTTTTAATGTATATCTTTTTACAATATATTCCAAGTGATAATGATTTTTCTCAGCAATCTTTTGAAACAATTTTCAATTATATTCCAAGAGTTACAATAGGTAGCTTAGTAGCGTATTATATTAGTCAAAGACTTGATGTGAAAATATATGCTTTACTAAAAGATAAATATAATAAAGTATGGATTAGTAATAATGTAAGTACTATTGTAAGTCAAATAGCAGATACTTTTATATTTGTTTTAATATCATTTTATAAAGAAATATCAATGTATGAATTATTATCACTTATGATTACTATGATTGTTTTTAAAGTAATTATTGCAATTTTTGATACGCCATTTATGCTTTATGCTTGTAAAGTGAAAAAGGAGGAAGTATGAGAAATATATATTTAATTTATGGAGATGAGGAATATTTTATTGATAGGGAAATTGATAAAATAAAAAATAAATTTGTTGATTATGAGGTAGTTAATTATGATATGACTATTTCTAATATAAGTGAAGCTTTAGAAGATGCATCTTTATATTCATTATTTTCTACTAATAAAATAGTAATTTGTACGAATGCTTTATTTTTAACAGGAGCGAAATGTGATATTGAGCATAATATCGATGATTTACTTAAATATTTAACTATATCTAATGACAATGTTTTAGTGCTAACATTATGTAGTAACTCTCTTGATAATAGAAAAAAAGTAGTAAAAGAATTGAATAAATATAATGTGGTAAAATGTAATAAATTAAAAGAATATGAATTAAATACTTTTATAAAAGATTATTGTAGAAAGAATAATTATAAAATAAGTGATTCTGCTATAAATTTGATTAAAGAAAAGTTAAATGATAATTTGTATATTATTACTAGTGAGTTAAATAAATTATTTTTATATAAAGAAGATGATAATATTACAAAAGAAGATGTTAATATTGTAGTAAGTAGAATGTTAAATACTAATATATTTGATTTAATAAATGCGATAGTTGAAAAAAATATTGATAAAGCTCTTATGATATATGATGATTTAAAAGCATCTAATGAGGAAGAGATAAAATTAATTGTAACACTTGCTAATCAATTTAGACTTATTTATCAAGTTAAAACTATGTCTAAAATGGGGTATAGTGAATTGGATATATCAAAAAAGTTATCAATACATCCTTATAGAATAAAGCTTGCTAGGGAAGTGAATATAAGTGAAAAAGATAATATTAAGATACTTAGAGAATTAGCAAGATTAGATGAATTAATTAAAACGGGTAAAGTTGATAGAAAAGAGTCTTTTTTAAATTTTATATTAAGTTTGTAGGTGATTTATGAAAAAAATAGAACTTTTAGCGCCAGCAGGTAATATGGATAATTTGATTGCTGCAGTAATGGCTGGTGCGGATGCGGTGTATTTAGGTGGCCCTAATTTTGGTGCGAGAGCATTTTCTAAAAATTTTAGTAATGATGAGATTGTAAAGGCAATAGAATATTGTCATTTATATGGAGTTAAGGTATATGTAACAATAAATACTTTAGTGTATGAAAGTGAAGTAAATGAATTTATGGAATATGTTGATTTTCTTCATAAAAATAATGTTGATGCAGTGCTTATACAAGATTTGGGTATGCTTGATTTAGTTAGAAAGACATATCCTAATTTAGAAATACATTCATCTACTCAAATGCATATTCATAATTTAGATGGAGCACTTTTAATGCAAAAATTGGGTGTTAAAAGAGTTGTTTTAGCAAGAGAAACCCCTATTGAGGATATAAAATATATAAAAAATAATTCAAATATTGAATTAGAAGTATTTGTACATGGAGCGTTATGTATATCTTATTCTGGAGAGTGTCTTATGAGTAGTTTAATTGGTGGTAGAAGTGGAAATAGAGGTACATGTGCGGGATCTTGTAGATTAAAGTATGATGTAATAGATGAAAATGGCACTAAACTTAATAAGGAAGATTATCCATTAAGTACTAAGGAATTAAATACTTTAGAATATATTAATGAATTAATTGAAGCAAATGTAAGTAGTTTAAAAATAGAAGGAAGAATGAAATCAAAAGAATATGTATATAAAGTTGTAAGTTTATATAGAAATGCAATTGATTCATACTATAAATATAAGAAAATAACTATTAATGAAGAAGATATTATTAAACTTAGAAAATTATTTAATAGAGGTTATACTAAAGGATTTATATTTAATGAAGAGAATAATAATATAATTAATAGTTATAGGCCAAATCATTTAGGTGTAAAAATAGGCAAAGTATTAGATTATAAAAATAATATTGCTACTATAAAGTTATTTGATGATTTAAAAATTGGTAGTGGACTTAGAATTATTGGAGATGTTGATGTAGGTGTTTCTGTTAATGAGTTTTATGTTAATAATAAATTAGTTAAAGAAGCTAAAAAGGGTAGTATTATTACAATAAGAGTTAATGATAAGGTTAAAATAAATAGTGATGTGCTAGTAACTTTAGATAAAAATGTTTATGATGAAATAGATAGAATAAGTAAATTAAAAAGAAAAGTATTAATAAATGCTAAAATAATAGCAAGAAATAATGAAAATATATCTTTATATGTAACAGATGGAGTTAATGAAATAAGTATAGTTGGAAATAAATGTATTAAATCAATAAATAAACCTACTACTAAGGAAGAAATAATAAATAAATTAAATAAGTTAGGGGATTCTGTTTATAAATATGATAAATTAGAAATAGAACTTGATGATAATATATTTATTCCTCTTAAAGAAATAAATGAATTAAGAAGAAATATGATACAAAAGTTAAATGAGAAAAGATTATATAAAACTAATTATTTAAAATCTACTTATAATATATCTGTACCTAATTTTAAGAAAGAAAGACTTTTAACTTCGTTTACAGAAGATGGGAGTGTAGATACATCTATATATGATGTTGTATATGGAAAAGATATAAAAAAGATACCAAGAGTAGTTAAATCTTATGAAAAATATAATGATAAAGAGTATTTAGTAGGAGAAGTAGGTGCATTTAATAAGTTTAATAGTGTTTATACAGATTTTTCATTTAATGTAGTAAATTCATATACAGTTGCGCTTCTTCATTCTATGGGTGCGAAAAGAATTACATTATCTTATGAACTTAATTTTAATCAAATAAAAGAAATAATAGATAATTATCATTTAAGATATAGGGCTCATCCTAATTTAGAATTAATAGTAAGTGCATATGAAGAGGTAATGGTATGTAAGTTTAGTTTAAAAGAGTATTATAATAATGAAAATATAAGATTAAGAGATAGATTTAAAAATATATATAAATTAAAATTTAAAGATGATTTAATGTATATATATAATTATAAAAAAAGAAATGACTATAATACATCATATTATGATATAGGAGTAAATGCATTAAGATATAATTTGGATATATAGAGTACACTTATTGTGTGCTTTTTATAAATAAAATTTATTGATTTAGTTGTAAATATATGTATAATATGAAAAAAAGGAATAATTATGAGAAGAGAAGAAATAGAAGAAATAAGAAATATATTAGTAGATGAATTAGAAAAATATGAAGGAGAGCCAATTCTTTTACCTCTTGAACCAAAGTTATTAAATGAAATTATATTTGAAGATTATTATGGTGATGGATTTAAAAGATTTTACTATAAATTTAAAAGTTTTAACTTACTTAAGAAAATAGATTTTTCTAATATACCATTTACTAATGTTTTATTGAATGAATGTGATTTAACTGGTCTTAAAAATGTAAGAATAGATCCACAAATAGTATATAATAACGATTTATCTAATAAAGAATATAATGGAGTAGAATTTATAGGTAGTTTTGATGGTGTGATATGTACAAATGTAGATTTTACAGGAAGCAAGGGTGCCTTAATAAATCCACAAACTATTAAAGATAAGAGTTTAATAAGATGTATATTAAAAGATGTAACTTTTATAGGTGGTTTTGATGGAGTAGATATTATAAAGTCAGATTTTACAGGAAGTAAGGGTGCGGTAATTAAAGGTGCAGGTAGTAATTTTTCATATACTAAACTATGTGATGCACTGATAGATGGAGAAGTAAGAAAATCAATACTTCAATGTACTGATTTTACTGGTGCGAAAAGTATAGATGGAGATATGATTAAATTAAATCCAAAAAAGATTTTAAATAATTCTATGGTTGGATGTATATTTAATGGAATTAGATTTACTAAAGAATTTGGTTGTTGTAGAATTATTAATTGTGATTTTAGAGGTAGTGTGGATGCAGTAATAAATCCAAGTTTGGAAAAAAATATGAGTGGATGTATATTTGAGGGGGTATATTTTAGTGATAATTTAGATTATGCAAATATAGTGAATTCTGATTTTACAGGAAGTAAGTGTGCGGTAATAAATCCACAAAAAATATTTCATAAAAATTTATCTCATTGTATATTTAATGATGTTTGTTTTGTTGGTAGTTTTGATGGTGCAAATATTGTAAATTCTAATTTTACTGGTAGTATGGGTGCTTTAATAAATCCACAAACTATATATAAAAAAGATGCTAGAGATGTTAATTTTACTGATGTAATAGTTGTAGATAATTTTAATGGTGTAATAAAAAATAATGCTATAATGCCAAGTGAGGATAATTTAATAGATGATGAGTGTTTAGTTGAAAAAGAAAGTAGTATAAGAAAAATTAAGTTACTATTTAAATAAAATAGAGTTTTAAATTCTTTTTCATATTTACATTTTTACTAGATTTATTGTATAATAATATTAGTTTATAGTAAGGAGGATAGATATGAGAAAAATTTATACTAGTGTTGATCTCGGATCCGACTCTATAAAAATAATGGTTGCTGAAATTTTTAATAAGAAGTTAAATGTTCTTGCAACTTCTGTTGTTAAGTCAAGTGGTATTAAAAAAGGTCTTATTGTTAATGCAAATGATGTAATATCTTGTTTAAAAAAAGCAATAAGTGAGATTGAAAATAAGCTTATGATTACTATTGATAAGGTTATTGCTAGTGTTCCTTCTTATTATGCTAATTTTGAGGTTGTTAATGCAACTATAGATATTGATAGTGATAGGGTAGATGGGAGAGATATTGTTAGGGTTTTAAAGGAATCTATTAAGTCTAAAATTAAGGATGATAGGGAACTTGTAACAATTATTCCAATATATTTTATATGTGATGATAAGAAAAATATAAAAGATCCAAAGGGGTTAATTGTAAAACAACTTGGAGTTAAAGCTATGATGGTTAGTACACCTAAAAAGTGTGTTCATTCTATTATAAGTATATTTAATAGTATTGGTATTGAGGTAGTTGATGTTAATTTAGGTTCTATTGCTGATTATAATGAATTTAAAAATAAGTCTACTGATGAGTCTCTTTCTTTGGTAATAAATATTGGTTATGATATAACAACAGTTTCTTTATTTAATAAGGGAATAATTATTAATTCTGAAATAATACAAATAGGTAGTAAGAATATTGATAATGATATATCTTATGTATTTAAGGTTGATAAGCAAAATAGTATTAAGTTAAAGGAAAATTTTGCAGTAGCGCATAAGAAGTTTTCTCGTGTTAATGAGGTTAAGGAATGTATAAATAATAGCAATGATTTAATATGTATTAATCAATATGATATTTCTCAAATAGTTATGTCTAGGTTAACTGAAATATTAAATTTATCAAAAAAACAAAGTTTTCTCTTAACAAATAGAGAAATAAGTTATATAATAATTACAGGTGGCACGAGTGAGATGCCTGGAATGAGTTATTTGGTAGATGAGATTTTTGATAAAAATGCATCTGTTGGTAATATTGATACTATAGGTATAAGAGATAATAAGTATTCAACTGTTTCAGGACTTATAAGGTGTTTTAATGATAAGTTAGAACTTCGTGATAATAATTATAGTATGATTGATTTAGATAATGAAAATGATAAGAAAAAGTTAGATTTAAGTGATACTTCTGTACTTGGAAAAGTATTTGGATATTTCTTTGATAATTAAGGAGGATATATGTTAGGTTTAGAAATGGATCAATTAGCAAAAATAAAAGTAATTGGTGTTGGTGGCGCTGGAAATAATGCGGTAAATAGAATGATTGAGTCAGGTGTAAAGGGTGTTGATTTTATTGTAGCAAACACTGATTTACAAGTATTAAATAGTTCTAAGGCACCTGTTAAGTTACAAATAGGAGAAAAGCTTACTGAGGGTCTTGGTGCGGGTGCTAAGCCTGAGGTTGGAAGAGAAGCTGCTCTTGAGAGTAAGGATGCTATTAAGGATTTATTAACTGGTGCTGATATGGTTTTTGTTACTGCTGGTATGGGTGGTGGAACTGGTACTGGTGCTGCACCTGTTATTGCAGAAATTGCACAAGATTTGGGTGCTTTAGTAGTGGGTATAGTTACTAAGCCATTCTCATTTGAAGGAAGAAAAAGAATGGAGCAAGCTTTAGCAGGATTACAAGAATTAAAGAGTCATGTTGATACATTAATTGTAATTCCAAATGATAGATTAAGAGATATAATTGATAAATCAACTCCAATGTTAGATGCATTTAGAGAGGTTGATAATGTATTAAGAAGGGGTGTTCAATCTATATCTGATTTAATAGCAGTAACTGGTCTTGTTAACTTGGATTTTGCTGATGTAAAAGAGGTTATGCATGATAGTGGTAATGCATTAATTGGTATTGGTATTGGAACAGGAGAAGATAGAGCAGTAGAAGCTGCTAAACAAGCTGTTGCAAGTCCTTTATTAGAAGCAAGTATTACAGGTGCTACAAGTGCAATTATAAATGTTACTGGGGGTAGTAATTTAACTTTATTTGAAGTAGAAGATGCTGCTGAGGTAATTAGACAAGCTGCAAATACTGATATAAATACTATATTTGGAGCAGTTATTAATGAAAATTTGAAAGATGAAGTAATTGTTACTGTAATTGCAACTGGTTTTGATAAAGAAACAGAACCTATGTATTATGATCATAGAGGTAGTAGAATGCAATTAAATAGAAATGAAGAAGATGAGGGTACTTCAGTATTAGATATTCCCCCATTTATTAGAGATAGAAAGTTCTAGGAACTTTTTTTCTTTTAAAAATCTATTCTATTATGTCGAATTATGTGATAAAATAATATATATAGAATAGGAGTGATAATATGGATGATAAACTTATACTTATTGTTATAACATATTATGTTATTGCTATTATAAGTATTGTTGCTGTTCTTAATTTAATTGAATATTTAAATAAAAAGAAATTTAAGCATGAAATTCAAGATTTAGATATTGAAAAAAATCAAATAATAGATGCACCTATTATGACAGAATTATCAAAAGTAGAATCACTTGTAAGGCAAGAATCTATTAAAGAGAAATATAATGTATGGAAAAAAGAAGTTGATGAATTAAAAAAAGATATGGATTCTTCTATTAATGATATGATATTAGATGCTGATTTTTTACTAGATAAAAAAGATTATAGTGATTATATAAAGAAAAAAATTAATATTGAAATAAGATTGTATGAAGCTAAAGAGAAGAAACAAAGAGTTTTAGAAGAAATTAAAGAAATAACTTTAAGTGAAGAAAGAAATAGAGTTACTATAACTGATTTAAAACTTAAATTTAGAGAAATAGTTAGAAATTTTGAATTGAATAAAGATAGTTTTATGTCTATAGATAAAGTAGTTGATTTACAAATAGAAACAATTGAAAAAAGATTTCAAGATTTTGAATATGATATGGAATGTCAAGATTATGTTGCTGCTAATAAATTAATTAAAGTTATTGATACTCTAATTAAACATTTAGATACAATTGTAGATGAAATTCCAGCAGCGTTATTAATGTCTGAAAATATTATTCCAAAAAGACTTGAAGATATGAAAAATGAGTATGATAAAATGGTAATGGATGGTTATCAACTTGATTATTTAAATATTGAATATAATATTGAGGAAATTAATAAGAAAATATCTGATATTATGTCAAGAATAAGAGTTCTTAATTTAGAAGATGTTTTATTTGAGCTAAGAACTATATTAGAATATACAGATTCTGTATATACAGATTTTGAAAGAGAAAAGTTATCTAGAAAAGAGTATGAAGAAACTATTACTTTGTTTAAGTCTAAGGTAAAAAGAATAAATGAAATAATGAATAAATTATATGGTAAGGTAGTAGACGCTAAATATAATTATAAGTTATCTGATGATGAACTTAAGAATCTTGATAGTTTAAGTGATGAACTTATATTATTAGATGAAGATTTTAATAAATTACATGATGCTACTAAAAATAATAGTTTTCCTTATTCAAGACTTAATAAAGAATTAGAGTTACTTGTTATTAAATTATCTAAAGTAGAAGAGAATTTACAGGATTATATAGATTCTATTGGTAATATGCAAGAGGATGAAAAAAGAGCAAGAGAACAGCTTTTGGATATGAAAGAATTACTTGAACAAAGTAAAGCAAAAATTAGAGAATATAAACTTCCTTATGTACCAGATTCTTATTTTATTGAGTTAAAAGAGGCAATAGAAAGTATGAGGGAAGTTAACAAGGAATTAGATAGTAAACCAATTAATATTGAGGTATTAAATACAAGAGTAGATACTGCAAGAGATTTAATATTTAAAATATATAATAATAGTAATGAAATAATTAAAACTGCTGTTTTAGCAGAAAATGCTATTGTATATGGAAATAGATATAGAGCAAAAAAAACTTATGTTGATGATGGACTTAATAAAGCAGAAATGTTATTTAATAAGGGTGATTATAAAAAATCTCTTGAACTTTCTTTAAATACAATAGATATTATTGAACCAGGTATATATAAAAAATTATTAAATAAATATGAAAAGAATTCAAAATAGTAATTCTTTTTTCTTATATATAATATAATTTAAAAGGTGAGTTATGAAAAATTATTTAAAATATTTATTTATATTTTTATTATTTATTATTAGTTTAATTTATACTAATAATAGTATAAATATTGCTAAAGATATAGATCCAATTATGAAAAAGATTAAAATAAAAAAAGATAATTTTCAAATAGAAAGTGTTAATGCTGTTATTGAAGATAATACTATAATACCGGGTATGAATGGTTGTGTTGTAGATATAAATAAAAGTTATGAAAATATGAAGAGAATTAATTCTTATAATGATAACTTAATTAAATATAAAGATATTATACCCGAAATATCTTTATATAATATATATGATAAATATATTGAAAAAGGATCTAATAAAGAAAGAAATGTTTCTATAGTACTTTATATAAAAGATAAAAATATTATTAATAATATAGCTAATATTAAGTTAAATGTATTTTTAGATGCAAATATATTAAAAGATGGTAAAATAGACATTAATAATAATACTAAAGTATATAATGGCGGAAATAATATGAACTATGATGATACGACTATTGAATGGATTAACGATGTAATAAGTGATAACTATAATTCTTCTAATTATTGCATTAATATTGATAAAAATGATTCTAATTTACTATCATGTGCTAGAAATAAAATGCATACTATAAGTCCTAGTAATATATATACAAATATATATGATCTTAAAAATGATATAACTAATGGAAGTATTATTTATTTTTCAGAACATAATTTAAATAATATTGGTGTTTTTTGTAATTACTTATTAAAAAAAGGATATAATATTGTGTATTTAGATGAGTTATTAAGTGAAAAGGGTTGCAAATAAAAGTTAGTGTAGAATAAGTGTGGAGATTTATAACCTTTAAGTAGTACTTATAATTA
>CAZKUP010000028.1:0-12304 GCA_964555985.1 uncultured Clostridium sp.
AAAAAAGAATGAGGTGTGTTATGAAATATATAAATAAAATATTTAATGTAGTTTATATATCATATTTATTTGTTTGTATAATTGCAATTATAATGTATGTTTATGCTCTTAGTTTACCTAAAATTGACATAAATAATATTAATAATGTTTCAATATATGATAATAATAATGAACTTATTTTTAGTGGTAATGGTAATAAAGAATGGATTAATTTGAGTAATATATCTAATTATTTAATTGATGCGACATTATCTACTGAAGATAAGAGGTTTTATAGTCACAGTGGATTTGATTTTATAAGAATATTTAAATCTATATATGTAAATTTAACTACTAAGAATTTATCTCAGGGTGCATCTACTATTACACAACAACTTGCTAGAAATTTATTTTCTAATTTTGATAAAACATGGGAGAGAAAAATTAAGGAGGCATGGTATGCTTTTAGATTAGAAATAAATTATTCAAAAGATGAAATATTGGAGGCATATCTTAATACTATTAATTATGGAAATGGTGTGCTTGGAATTGAAAATGCGTCTTATTATTATTTTAATAAGAGTGCGAAAGATTTGAATTTAGCAGAAAGTTCTATGCTTGCAGGTATTCCTAAAGCACCGAACATATATTCGCCACTTAATAATTTAGATACTGCTGAAAAAAGGCAGGAAGTTATACTTATTAACATGGTAAAAAATAATAAGATAAGTAAGAGTGATATGGATGAGGCACTTGGTATTGAGCTTGAATTTATTGGTAAGAAACAAAAATTAAATTTGTCTACTTTAATGTATTATAAAGATGCAGTTATTAATGAGCTTTATAGTATTTCTTCTATTCCTGATTCTTTTATTAAAAGTGGGCTTAAGGTTTATACTGCTTTGGATGTTAATGCTCAAACTAATATGGAAAATAATATGCTTAAGAATATTGATGTTGATAATTTACAAACTGCAGGTGTGATGATGAATCCTAGTAATGGGGAAATTATTGCTCTTATGGGTGGTGTGGATTATGTTAAAAGTGAATATAATAGAGCTATTATGTCTAAAAGACAAGTTGGCTCTACTATGAAGCCATTTCTTTATTATGCTGCTTTAGAAAATGGTTTTACTGCTTCTACTTCTTTTTTATCTGAGGCAACTACTTTTACTTTTAGTAATAATGAAAGCTATTCTCCTCAAAATTATGGTGGTGTGTATGCGAATGATGAAATATCTATGGCTGCTGCTATTGCGTATTCTGATAATATTTATGCTGTTAAAACTCATTTGTTTCTCGGTGAAAATATGCTTGTTGATATTGCTAAAAGAGTTGGTATTAAGGAGGATTTAGATGAAATTGCTTCTCTTCCTCTTGGTACAATTGAAATGAATATTATTGATTATATTGGAGGATATGCTGCTTTAGCAAATGGTGGTTATAGAATAAATCCTCATTTAATATTGAGAGTTGAGGATAGTAATGGAGTTATTTTATATGAATATAAGGAAGAAAGAGTAAGGGTATTAAATGAGAGTTTAGTTTATATTTTAAATGAAATGATGAGGGGTACTTATGATTTAACTATGGTTGATTATAGTTATCCTACTTGTGGAAGTTTAGTAAATAAAATTACTAATAAATATGCGCTTAAAACTGGTACTACAGACACTGATTCATGGACTATTGGATATAATAAAGATATTATTGTAGGAATTTGGAATGGGTTTGATGATGCGAGTGAGATTAGTATGGATGTTATAAATATTTCTAAGAGTATTTGGGTAGATACTATTGAGGATTATTTTAGTGATAAAGAAGCTATTTGGTATTCTATGCCGAGTAATGTGGTAGGTGTGCTTGTTAATCCTATTAATGGCAAGATTGCTAATAATGATGGTAATAAAAAAAAGATTCTGTACTATCTTAAAGGTACAGAACCTATTCAGTAATTACTGATACTTTTCTTTCTTCGGATAATGCATTATCATATGAATATGTTACTTTATATTCACCTACAGAAGATGTATTAACATTTGATGTTATGTTTGATTGTTCTAATTCTTCTATTCCAACATTTGGTATTGCTACAAAAGCACCCATTTCTTTATATGTATCTCCTTTATATATAGATATTTCAGCTGGTCCAACTAAGAAGATTGCATTTTTTGATGTTTTTGTATATTTTGCTTTTAAGTTATTATTTATATTTGCTACTATAACTATATCTGTTTTTAAAATGTTTTTTAATTTTTTTTCTTCTATTAGACCTTTATCAATTAATGTATTAATTGTTACTTGGTCTACTTTTTTTTCTTTTATATTAGGTAAATTACTTTCTTCAATATACACAAGCGCTGCACTTTCAATACTTTCTATTTGCATATCATTTCCAAAGTCGTTCGCGTCTTTGATATTTTTATCAACTTTTACTATTACAATTGTTACTGTTATTGCAAGTATAGTTATTACTGCAAGTAACTCTACTAATGTAAATCCTTTATTTTTCATGTTTTCACCCTTACTTATATATTATAACATTTCTTGTTATTTTAGTATTATTAATTGAATATGTAATTACATATTTACCTTCACTATTTATATCCACTGTTCCTGTTGACACTATAGAAGATGAAATATCTTCTTTATTTTGATTAACAGCATTTACTCCTAATTCTTGATAAGCATTACCCTTTTTTAAATATATATTATATCCTCCAACAAGTTTTAATTTTGGTTCTTCTTTTTGATTAATATTATATGATGCATTTATTACCCCGCTATCTTCTCTTGTTATATAAACTTCATTTGTTAGTGGTAAACTTTTTTTAGTAGTCGGATCTATTAGACTCTCTGTAAAATATTCTTTTTCTACTAGTGTTTGTAAGGTTACATATGTATTATCATTTAATTTAAATTCTTGTATTTCATTTACATTATCAAGTATATAATTTTTTGCAGCTTCTTCTATTGATTTATACATTGTATCTCTTGATTTTTCTTTTACTTCATTTATTTTTCTTACTGATACTGTAATAGTAATTGTTGCAAGCATTCCGAGTAATCCTATTGTTGCAATTAGTTCTATAAGTGTAAATCCTGTTTTTTTCATGTTCCACCTCTATTTTATATAAATATTATATAATAATTAAAAAGAATAAACAACTATTTGTCTATTCTAATTATTATTTGATAAGAACTACCTAAATCTACTTCTTCTTTAGTTATATTTATTCCCTTCTTTTTAAGTGCTTCTATTACTTTGTCAATTTCTTCTTTTGAACTTGATACTTTATCTAAAGAATTATTCATATCTTCAGGAATATCTAAATCAATAAAGAATTTATTTTCTGGTTTATTGTCTTTTGATAATAATTCAGTTATATCTTTTGTTGGTTCTGACTTTTTAATTATGTCCTCTGAATTGTTTTTTATTTCATTTATATCAACTGACATACCATTATTAATATTATTATTAATGCTTTCTTGAGTATTGTTAATAGGCTCTTGTTTTGGTTGTTCTATATTACTAAATACTTGTGGATTTATTACATTTTGTATTTCTTCTTTTGTAGTTGTTACAGGTTGTGGAGCACTATCAAATTTAAATATATCAAGTGAACTACTTGGTTTATATTCTTCTTCTTTTTTCTCAATATTTTTTTCTATTATATTATTTTGTATTTGTTCATTATTTTGTCCAATATTATGCATTATATTTAATTGTGGATTAACATCATTTGTAATATTTGACATTGGTATATTAATTTCAGGCATACTCATATATGTTGTATTTGGTTGTGGTTCAACTTTTTTTTCTTCTGAAACTTTAAATATATCTTCTTGTATCATATTATTTGTCTCTTCTTTTTCTTCTTCTTTATTATATTTTTCTTTTATTAATTCATCTGTTTGTCTTACAGTAAGTCTATTATTTATTATTTCACTAAGTATATTTCTTTGTTCTTGTTTATCCTCTATTTTTAATAAACTACGAGCATGTCTTTCTGATATTTTTCCATCTAGTATTGCATCTTGCACTACTTCATCTAGATTAAGTAGTCTTAGTTTGTTTGCAACTGATGA
Source organism: uncultured Clostridium sp. (assembly GCA_964555985.1). GTDB lineage: Bacteria > Bacillota_I > Bacilli_A > RF39 > UBA660 > CAG-1193. Next base: position 4,069 of record CAZKUP010000028.1, read on the forward strand.
TTGGCTTTTTCCCATTCTTTTAGCAAGAACATCCTGTGTTAAATATCCTTTATCTAATATTTTTTTATATGCTTTTGCTTCTTCTAATGGAGTCATTTCTTTTCTTTGTATATTTTCTATTACAGCTACTTCTGCACTTTCATTATCACTTAATTCCATTACAACACATGGTACTTTTTTCATTCCAATTAATGTTGCAGCTTTAAATCTTCTTTCACCAGCAATTATTTCATATTTATCATTTAATCTTCTTACTACTAATGGTTGTATTATTCCATGTTCTTTAATCGAATTTGCAAGTTCATTTAGTGCTTCTGTATCAAATGTAAGTCTTGGTTGAAATCTATTTGGAACTATATCCTCTAATGATATTTCTAATATTTCTCTATTAATTGTTTGATTCATTGTAATCCCACCTTTATTCTCATGTATATCATATCATAAAAAAAAGAGAAAATGCAATAGTTTTCTCTTGTTATAGTGGATTTTTTTTTATTTTGTCAAATTTTCTTGGATATATATTATTAGTGTTATTTAATTTTTTTATAACTATAAGATTTCTTATGCTATTTTCATATGGAAGAACAAATGACACAATGTCAGTTATTTGTGAATTTAATTTATTTAGAAATGTAGTATCTTTTGTTTCTTCTTCTATTTGTGCTTTCATTGCAATAAAATATCCATTTATTTTTACTGCTGGAATACATATTTCACTTATAATATTTAATTTTGAAACTGCTCTTGCTGTTACTAAATCATATTTGTTTTTATTTTCTTTTGAATATTCTTCTGCTCTTTGATGTATTACTTCTATTTGCTTTAAATTTAATTCTTTAATAACTATTTTTAAAAATTCTATTCTTTTATTAAGTGCATCTACTAAAGTTAATTTTAAATTAGGAAATATTATTTTTAGTACTATACCAGGAAAACCTGCTCCTGTACCTATATCACAAACTTCTAGATTTTTAGTTAAATCTATTGCTTTTATAAGTGTAATACTATCATAAAAATGTTTTAAATATACTTCTTCTTTTTCTGTTATTCTTGTTAAATTTATTTTTTTATTCCATTCTATTAATAATTCATAATATTTATCTAATTGTGCTAATTGTAACTGAGTTATTTCTATATTTAATTTTCTTAACTCTTCTATAAATTCATTTTTAGTCATTTTTAAAATACCTCTTCATATATACAGTTAGTATTGAAATATCACTTGGATTTACACCACTTATTCTCATTGCTTGTCCAAGTGATGTTGGCCTTATTTCTTTTAATTTTTGTTTTGCTTCACTTGCTAGATTTGTTATTTTATCATAATCAATGTCTTGTGGTATTTTTTTATATTCTAGTTTTAGTAATTTTTCTGCTTCTTTTGTTATTTTTTTTATGTATCCTTCATATTTAAGAATAATTTCTACTTGCTCTAACTCTTCAATAGTATATTCTTTATCTAAGTAGTTTATTATATTTTTTATTTTATTTTCTGGTCTTTTTATGTATGTTATTGCATCAATTTTATCTATTTTTAATTTTTTTAGATAGTCGAGCAAATGTTCGATATTCTCTTTCTTTGCTTTATATTTATTATATCTTTCTTCATCTATCATACCACATTCATACGCATATTCAGTTAATCTTAAATCAGCATTGTCATGTCTTAATAGAAGTCTATATTCTGCTCTTGATGTTAATAATCTATATGGTTCTTTTGTGCCTTTTGTTACTAAATCATCAATTAATACTCCAATATATGCTTCATTTCTTTTTAAAATAAGTGGTTGCTTATTTTCAAGTTTTAAGCTTGCATTTATACCTGCAATTAATCCTTGGCATGCGGCTTCTTCATATCCACTTGTGCCATTTATTTGACCTGCTGTAAATAAATTTTCTATAATTTTTGTTTCTAGTGAAGCATTTATTTGTGTTGGATATATTGCATCATACTCTATTGCATATGCATATTTTTTTATTTTAGCATTTTCTAGTCCAGGAAGACTATGAACCATTTGTTCTTGGACATCTTTTGGCATACTTGTTGAGAATCCTTGTAAATATATATCATCATAATACTTACTTTCTGGCTCTAAGAATAATTGGTGGACTTCTTTATCTTTAAATCTTACTATTTTATCTTCTATTGATGGACAATATCTTGGGCCTACTCCAGTTATATCATCAAGACCGCCATACATACTTGATTTGTTTAAGTTATCAAGAATTATTTTCTTTGTTTCTGGTGTGGTATATATTAAATGACATGGTTCTTGGTTTAATACATCATAATATACTTCATTATCAAAACTAAATGTATATGGTTCTTTATCTCCATCTTCTCTTTTAGTTTTAGAAAAATCTATTGAACTTCTTTCTATTCTTTGAGGAGTACCTGTTTTTAATCTTAATATATCAAATCCATATTTTTTTAAGTTATCACTTAGATGTTTTGAGTTTCTTTCATTGTTTGGACCACTACTTGTTCTTGTATTTCCTACTAAGATATCACTTTTTAAATAAGTACCTGTTGTTAGTATTACTATTTTAGATTCTATTTTTTCATTATTTTCTAATATAACTCCTCCTACTTTATTATCTTTTATTATTAAATCTTCTACCATTGCTTCTTTTATAGTTAGATTTGGTTGCTGCTCTAGATGATTTTGCATTTCCTGTGGATAAGTTATTTTATCTGCTTGACATCTTAATGATTTAACTGCAGGACCTTTTGATTTATTTAGCATTTTTTGTTGTAATAGAGTTTTATCTGCACATTTGCCCATATATCCACCTAGTGCATCTATTTCTCTTACAACAATTCCTTTTGCAGAACCACCTATTGATGGATTACATGGCATAGTTGCTATAGATTTTTTATTTCCTGTTATTAATAATGTTTTATGTCTTTTTGCTGCTGCTAGAGCGGCTTCACATCCAGCATGTCCACCTCCAACAACAATTATTTCATAATTCATAGTTTGTCACTTCCTTTTTTTCTTAGGTATTATAGCAAAAAAAATAGATTTATTCTATTCTTTTTTAAAATGTTTTTATTGGTAATACTAATTGTATTAAATTTTCATCTTCAGTATTCTTTATAATTATAGGTTTTACTTCGCTATTTAATTTAATTTCTATTGTATCACATTTAAGTGCTCTTATAGCGTCTATCATATATTTTGATGAATATGCTATTTTCATATTAACATCTTTATCCTTTTTTATTTCTAGTGTTTCTTCCATTTTACCTATTTCTTGTGATGTTGAACTTAATATTATATTATTTCCTTCTAAATCCATTTTTATTAAATTTTTATCTTTTTCTGATGTTAGAAGAGATACTCTATCTATTGTGTTATAAAATTCTAATAAATTAACTTTAATTGTTACTTCAAATTCATTTGGTATTAATTTTGATGTATCTGGATAACTATTATTTAATAATCTAGATTGAAATAGTGTTTCATCACTTTTTATTAATATATTATTTGAGAAAATATGTAATTCTACATTTTTATCATCATTATTTAATATTTTTGTTAATTCTAGTAAGTTTTTACTAGGTATTACTATATTAGTATTTGTTGTTTGTTCTTCATCTAATGTTATTATTTTTTTTGCTAATCTATATGAATCTGTAGCAGTGCATTCTAATATATTATTTTCTATTTTAAAATTTATTCCTGTAAGTACTGGACGAGATTCTTGTGTTGATGTTGCAAATGATGTTTGAGATATTATATTTTTTAATACTAATTCATTTAATATAATTGGTTTTTCTTGTGTATCAAATTTTATATTTGGAAATTCATTTACATTCATTCCATTTAATGAGTACTCTCCTCTTTTTGTGGATAACATTATTTTTAATCCATCTGTTTCTATAGATATATATTCATCATCTAATTTTCTAATTATTTCTAAAAAGTATTTTCCTGGTAATATAATTGAACCTATATCATCTATATTATCTATTTTTGTTTTATCTATAAATGTTTGAATTGCAATATCATCATTTGATGTTGTTAAAAATAATCCTTCTTGCATTAATTCAAATTTTATTCCTCCAAGTACTGGTATTATATTTTTATTTGATATAGCTTTTGCTACAATGTTTAGTTTTTCATTTAATATTTCTTTTTTTATTGTTAATTTCATAAAATCCTCCCTATTGTTTTATTATTTTTATTTAGTTTGTTATTATTATTATTGCTGTGGATAATGTGGATAAGTATGTTTTAACCTTTTAAATTAGGTATCTTTTATCCTGTGGATAACTATTTTAATTGTTCTTTTAGGTTGTTGATAATTTGAAGTAATCCACTGTCTTTTTTTATTTCATCTTTTATTTTATCAATTCCATGCATTATTGTAGTGTGATCTTTTCCACCAAATTCAAGTCCTATTCTTGTAAGTGATTCATCTGTTAATTCTCTTGATAAGTACATTGCAATTTGTCTTGGGAATGCTACTTTATTTGTTCTTTTTTTAGATTTCATATCATCTACACTAATGTTATAGTATTTTGCTACTATTGTTTGTATTTTTTTTATATCATTTTTTATGTATGAAAATGAGTTTAATTGCTCTTTTAGTGCTTCTGTTGCTATATCTAGGTTAATTTTTGGTGTATTAAACATTGCTGAATATGCGAATAATCTATTTATTGCGCCTTCTAATGCTCTTACATCTGAACTAAAGTTATTCGCAATAAATTCAAGTACATCTTCATCTAATGGTTTTGCAAGTTCATGTACACTTAGTTTTTTCCTTATTATTTGCATACTTAAATCGAAATCCGGTGGATAAAGATTTACTGTAAGTCCCATACTGAATCTAGTTCGTAGTCTTTCTTCTAATAATTTTAAATCCTCTGGTGATCTATCAGATGATATTATTATTTGTTTTCCTTCTCTATGTAATTCATTGAATGTGTGGAAAAATTCTTGTTGACTTTTTGTTGCGTCTGCTAAAAATTGAATATCATCTACTATTAATACATCTAAATTTCTATATTTGTCTTTAAAATAGTCTATATTATCCATATTATTACTATTTTTTTTATTTATTTTTATAAAATCAGATATAAATGTATCACTTGTAACATATAAAACTTTTTTATCACTATTCTCTATTATATAATTACCTATTGCCTGCATTAGATGTGTTTTGCCAAGACCACTACTACCATATAAGAATAGTGGATTATAAACTTCTCCTGGACGCTCTGCAACTAAAACTGCTGCGGATACTGCAAATTTGTTTGGTTTACCTACTACATATGTATCAAATGTATATTTTTTATTAAGATTTGATTGTTCTTTATTATTATATGTTTGTTTAATAGGTTCAATTTTTTCTTCAATTTTTTCATTTTCAATTTCTTCTTCTAATAAGAATTCAAAGTCATACCTAATACCACTTATTTCACTAAAATTATCTATTATCATATCTATATATGTTTCACTTAGTTGTTTTTTGTGAAATGGCATCGGTACAATTACATATACTTTATTATCTTTTATTTTGTGGATATATGTTTCTTTAAACCATGTTTCATATAATATTGGAGTTAGTTTTTCTTCCATTATTTCTAAAAATTTATTCCACATATCAATTTCACTCATAATATCACATCCTATACTACTTCAAGTTATACACATATTATTGTATATAATTTTTTTTAAAAATACAATAAGAAATGTGGATAAAATACAATTTTCAACAATTTATCCACTGGATAATATCTTTTTATGTCTTATTTTATCTATTATTTTGAAAATTATCCACTTATCCACAATGATATATTTTTGTTAATAAGTATTCCACAAGTGATTAAAATGTGGATAACTGTGGATAAGTATATTAGATGTTGGTAAATTTATTCAATGATTAATAATTTTTAATTGACTTTTAGTAATTTAATCTATATAATGTATATTGTGAAAGACCGAGGTGAGAAATATGTTAAGAACTTATCAACCAAATACTAAGAAGGCTAAAAAAGATCATGGATTTTTTGCTAGAAAAGAAGCTGGTACTGGTATTTTAAACAAAAGAAGACAAAAAGGTAGAAAAAAATTATCTAAATAATAGTCCACTATGAAGTGGTTTTTTGTTATTTACTGTTGAGGGTGTTATGAAGAAAATTAACATTGTTAAGAAAAATACAGAGTTTAATAATATTATTAAAGTTGGTAGGAAGTATTATAATGATATATTTTACATTTATATTGTGGATAACTCATTTCCTTATAATAGATATGGTATAAGTGTATCTAAGAAAGTTGGAAATGCAGTAGTTAGAAATAAATATAAAAGAAGAATTAAAGATATAATTGATGATATTGATATAAAATTTAATAATAAAGATGTTGTTGTAATTTCAAGACCTAAACTTAAGTTTTGTGAGTATAATTATATTAAGAATAGTATTATTAAAATTTTTGGTATGATTGGAGAAAAAGAATGAAAAATAAATATACTAAATTATTGTTAATTTGTATAGGTGTGTTTCTTTTAACAGGATGTACTAAGCAATTAACTGATGAAAATAAAAAGGTAGTTAAATATGATTCAACTATAATTTGTGAAAGTTGTAAAAGTACTTGTAATAAAGATAGTGATGATTATGATTCATGTATTTTAAAATGTGAAGATACATGTAATAAAGCTAAAGAAAGTGAAACAGGGCAAAATTTAACTAAAAATATTTTATGTAAGCCTACAGATGAGAATGTTGTTCTTATATATGAAAAGTATGGAGTAGATATTGATAGTTTACCTAAATGTGAAAATTTCAAGTTATTTTCTAATTATGAAGGACTTTGGGCAAGTTTGTTTGTTAAACCTTTAGCGTGGTTAGTAATTAAGGTAGGTAACTTATTTAATAATTATGGACTTTCTCTTATAGTTATTACAATAGTTATAAGACTTTGTTTGATGCCTCTTACTAAGAAAACTGCAATGCAGTCTGAAAATATTCAAAAGGCACAGCCTGAAATTGATAGAATTAATAAAAAATATGAAAATAAGTTAGATCAAGATAGTCAAATGAAAAAGAGTCAAGAAATATTACTTGTTTATCAAAAATATAATATTAATCCTATGTCTAGTTGTTTATTTGCATTAATACAAATTCCATTATTATTTGCATTTATTGAGGCAATAAATAGAACTCCTGCTATATTTGAAGGTAATTTTTTAGGACTTCATTTAGGTACAACACCATGGATAGCTCTAAAGAGTGGTGAGTGGTGGTATTTAATTTTAGTAGTAGTACTTGCAATAGTAACTTATTTCTCATTTAATTTAAATAAGGGCGCAGGTGCTCCTGGGGATGATACTCAAAAGCAAATGAAGACTATGAATAATTTTATGATGATATTTATTGTGTATGCATCATTTACAATGTCTTCAGCAATATGTATGTATTGGATTGCATCAAGTGCATTTACAATTTATCAAAATTTATTAGTAAAGAGAGTGAAGTAATATGGAATTAAAAGTATATGAAGGAAAGAATTTAGCTGAGTTAAAAGAAAAAGCTTTAACAGAATTAAATGCTAATGAGGATGAATTATATATAAGAGAGAGTGAAGAAACAAAGGGTTTTCTTAAATCTAAAAAATATAAATTAGAAATAGTTTCTAAAGATGACGGTTTAAAATATGTTAAAGATTATATTGTTGATATAGTTAAATATATGGGAATATCTGTTAAGATTGAAGCTAAAAAGAGAGAAAAATATATTCAAGTAAATTTATTTTCAGATAATAGTTCAATATTAATAGGTAAAAATGGTAGAACATTAGATGCTATTCAATTATTGGTAAAGACTTCTTTATATAATAAAACTGGTTTTAAAATAAATGTTATAATTGATGTTGAAGATTATAAAGAAAAAGTAAATAAGAATTTAGAAAAAAACGCTGTTAAAATAGCATTAGAAGTTAGAAAAACAGGAATAGACGCTAAATTAGATCCTATGAATTCTTATGAAAGAAGAATTGTGCATAATGCAGTTGATAAAATAAAGGGTGTAGTAACTAAAAGTGAAGGTGAAGAACCAAATAGATATGTTGTAATTAAGAAGGAAGATTAATTTCTTCCTTTTTTTATGATTATTGAGGAAAAATCATAATTATTTAAGTTAATTTATACGAACATATGTTTAGACCAGTAAAATAGAATAAATTTTGCAGATAGAAGGAAAATCATATAAAAAAAGAAG
>CAZKUP010000029.1:0-12042 GCA_964555985.1 uncultured Clostridium sp.
GATGTATTATATCATAATGACTTTTTTTGTTGTCTACTCTATAGGGTGCATTTCAAATTAAAATACATAACTATATAATGTGATTAGACATAGAAATATGTCTTTTTTCATATATTTTATTAGGTGATTCTATGGAGATATTAGGTATTGTTGTATTAGTTTTGTCTGGTATTTATTTTTGTTTTAAACTTAAGTTTAAGCATTTTAATATGTTTAAAGCTATTAAGGTTATAACTAAAAATAGGTCTAATGGCATATCTTCTTTTGAGTCTTTGTGTATTTCTTTAGCATCTAAAATTGGTGTTGGTTCTTTGTCTGGAGTAGTTTTATCTATTTATGTTGGTGGTGTGGGTAGTATTTTTTGGATGTGGGTTATTTCTTTAATTACTTCTTCTAATACGATGGTTGAAAGTATTTTAGCTATTAAGTATAGGATTAAGAATAAAGATAACTATTATGAGGGTGGCCCCTTTTATTATATGGATATGATTAAACCTAGAATAGGTGTTATTTATGCAATTATATTTTTAACAGCGTACATTGGTGGTTTTATTCCAATACAAGCTAATACAATTAGTAAGGTTGTAACTGAGATTGTTCATATAAATCCTATTTTTGTTGGGATAATAATTGTATTTCTTACTTCTCTTGTTATTTTTAAGGGTGTTAAGGAAATAGCAAATACTGTATCTAGATTAGTGCCTTTTATAACTTGTGTTTATGTTGTTACTTGTTTAATTGTTGTTTTTTTAAATTTTAATTTATTAGATGATGTTATACTTCTTATTATTAAGGAGGCATTTAATAAAAGAAGTTTTTTAACTGCACTTACTGTTGGTTCACTTAAATCTATTTTTTCAACTGAGTCAGGTCTTGGTACAGGTGCGATAGCAGCATCTTCATCATTTAATACAAATGAAGAGAATGAAGGATTAGTACAAGTTTTTGGTATTAATTTTGATACATTTATTGTAAGTACTCTTACTGCTTTTGTAGTGATATTATCTCCATATACATCTTTTGATATATCTAATATTAATGGTATTGAAATAACAAGATATGCCTTCATTTATCATTTAGGAAGTATTGGTGGCCTTGTACTTACTATTTCAATTATTCTTTATGCATTTTCTACTATTATTGGAGGATATTATTATGTTGATGTTTGTATTAAGTATTTGATGAATAAAAATTATTTAATATTTAAGATAATTATTTTAATTATTCTATTATTAGCAACCATTATATCTCCAAGTATTATTTGGGATTTTATAGATAAATTTGTTGTATTACTTGCAATTATTAATACTATTTTTATGATTTTACTAAAAAATAATGTATTTAAAAAGAAAGTATGATATTATTTTAATTGGTGATATAAGTGATTGGTAATAAGTGGGATGATATTTTAAATGAAGAATATTCTAAGAATTATTTTATTAATTTAATGGAATTTATAAATAATGAATATAATTCTAAGAGCATTTTTCCTAAGAAAAGTGATTTGTTTAAAGCACTTAAATTAACTGATTATGACAATGTTAAAGTTGTTATTATTGGTCAAGACCCATATCATGGAATGAATGAGGCAAATGGATTATGTTTTTCCGTTAATACTAATGTAAAAATGCCTCCATCTTTAAGAAATATATTTAAAGAGTTAGAAAGTGATTTAGGAATTGTTAGAACAAATACAGATTTAACAGATTGGGCTAAAGAAGGGGTATTGCTATTAAATAGTGTTTTAACTGTTGAAAAAGATAAAGCTTTTTCTCATAAGAATAAAGGCTGGGAAATATTTACTAATAGAATAATAGATGAGATAAATAAAAAAGATACACCTGTAGTATTTGTATTATGGGGTAATTCCGCAAGAGATAAAAGAGGACTTATTACTAATAAAATTCATTATATAATTGAATCTGCTCACCCATCTCCACTTTCGTATACTAGAGGTTTTAAAGGAAGCAAACCATTTTCTAAGATAAATAATTTTTTAAAAAGCGCTGGTATAGAAGAAATTAAGTGGTGAAATGCACTTTTACCACTTGAAAATATTATTATGAAATGCTATAATACACTTGTTATTTGATTTATGGCGTCATTGGTGAAGTGGTTAACACGCTAGATTGTGGCTCTAGTATGCATCGGTTCGATTCCGATATGGCGCCCCATTGTGAAATCTGCTCGAACTTTTCGAGATAAGATAAATAACTAATCTAGAAATGGATTAGTTTTTTTGTTATAGATAATCATGTAGTATATAAAGAAGAAGTTATATTAAATGATAATATGGTATGAAAATTGAAAAATACTAGTACATGTGTTAATGCATATAATTATTTATATAAAAGAAACATTTACTTTAGGAAAAATATTATGATTTAAGAAGATAGAAGAAGATACCGTAAAAAAAATGTAATGAATAAGAAATTTCTAAAGAAGATATATTATTAAAGATATAGATTGTATTATTTTTAGACTGTCTTTCATAATATTAATGTATCCGTAAAAAAATTACGGACTACTATTGACTAATATTTTGAAAGGGAATATAATTATCGTAAGAGGTGATATTATGCTATGTAAATTTAAAGTAAGTGGTTATAAAGGATTTAATGAAGAAATAGAATTTAATTTGGAAAAACATAATGATTATCAATTTAATAAAAATTTAATAAAAAATAATGTAATAAATAAAGCTATAATTTATGGAAAAAATGGTAGTGGTAAGACTAATCTTGGATTTGCTTTATTTGATATTGTTTTCCATTTAACAGATAAAAATAGAAATATGGAACCAAACATTCAAATAAATTATTTAAATATGAACAATTCTAAAAAATATGCTGAATTTTGTTATGAATTTAAGTTTAATAATGATAGAATAGTTTATAAGTATAAAAAACAAAATTTGTATAAGGTTATATATGAGGAAGTTATATATAATAATAAAAAAATAATAGAATATGATAATTCAAAACCAGAAGAAAAAATAATAGATATTGAAGAGGCAAAGACATTAAATTGGCAATACAATGATGATGATTTATCTATTGTTAAGTATATTTGTAACAACACAATTTTTACAAAGAATACAGCATTACCAAAACTTATGGAATTTGTTAATGGAATGTTATGGTTTAGAAGTGTTGATTCTATAGGCTTTATTGGGTTAAAAAATAATACAAATTCATTAGATAGAATAATAATAGACAATCATAGAACAGCAGATTTTTCCAAATTTTTAAGTGAAAATGGAATCAATTATAATATTGAAGAAATATCTATACCAAATGGCAAGATTTTAGGTGTAAAAATGGGTAAGAGTCTAACAACCCTTGAAAGTGTTATTTCATCTGGAACCCGTGCACTTTGGTTATATTATTGCTGGGAAATATATTTTAATAAAGTCACATTTTTATTCATAGATGAATTTGATGCAACATATCATTTTGATTTAGCTGCTAATATAGTTACAAGATTAAATAAAATTGCAACATTTCAATCAGTACTTACTAGCCATAATACATATTTAATGGCAAATAAATTAACTAGACCTGACTGTACATTTATTTTGACTCCAACATCTGTAAAAAATTTATCATCATGTACTGATAAAGAATTACGAGAAGCACATAATATTGAAAAACTTTATCGTGAAGGATTATTTATAGATTAATGAGTAAAATTTTATTTATTTGTGAAGGAGAAAAAACAGAAAAGAAATTTTGTAATTTAATTATTGAAAAGTATTTTATTAAAAATCAAAAAGAAAAAGAATATGTAGCTTTCAAAACAAACATATATAGCTTATATGATGAAATGGCAAAAGATAAAGATTTAGATGTACTGGCGTTGATAATGGAAAGAGCTAAACAACAAAAGGATATGTATAATTACAACAAACTTAAACAAGGTAATTTTGCAGAGATATATTTGATATTTGATTTTGACCCACACGCGCCTCAATATGATGATAAAAAAATAAAAGATATGGTTAATTTTTTTGACAATGAAACTACAAATGGGAAATTATATATTAATTATCCTATGTTTGAATCTTTTAAACATTTTCAATCTTTTCCGGACAAGGAATATAACAATTATTCTGTAGAATTAGATCAATGCAATAATTATAAAGAATATGTTGATAGTATCAGTAAAATAAATCATTTTAATGACATTGATGAACAAAAATTATCTATAATTATATGTCAAAATTTAGAAAAATATTCTTTTTTATCATCAAAGGATATTTCTGATTATAATTTGTATTTAAATAATTTTTCTCAATTAGATTTATTACAATTACAACAAGAGTATTTAAAAAAAGAAAGAAGAATTCATGTGTTAAATACTGCCGTGTTTTGGGGAATAGATTATTTTGGGGATAGAGTATATAAAAATTATTTCAATTTTTTAGATAAATAAAAACTATAAAATATAAGGTTTTCTAGGAATTTTGTGATACAATAGGAGTTGTCTTATTTTATAATATAAGTAGATTATATAATCTATTTTTTTATGCTCAATGTAAGTTATTGTTTTGATATTCAATCTATGGTATATTTATAATATAAATTTTGGAAGTATAGGATGTGAGTTGCTATGAAAAAGATAATTCTTTTAATAATATTATTATTTATTACATGTGCATGTAGTAATAATACTTTAAAAGATAATATAAAAGATAATACAAGTAATTCATTAAAATATGAATTAAAACTAGGTCATAATGTTGATGAAAATATTAGTGATACATCAACTACTATTCAAAGTATTGCTAATATAAAAATAGATGAATTAGAAGAGATAAATGATTTATTTTACGAAGAAGGAATAAATACTCAAATTGATAAAATAACATTGTTTATAAATAAAAAGTACCCTAATTTAATTAATAATAATTGGAGTTATTCAGTAAATTATTTTAATGAATCAAAAACATCAGGAATAATTAAATTTAATTATATGATAAATAAAGAAATATATACTAATAAGGGTATTGTATGTTCTATTGATAACAATAAAGTAACTATTATTTCATATACGAATATTGACATGGATACAGCTGAGGAAAAATTAGTTGAACAAAAAGATGAATCTAGTAAATATATTATTCAAGAAAAGAAAAAGTTAAATGAAAACGAAGAATTTATTGAAGAAAAAACATATTATACATATTATTATAATATAGATAAACTTGTTTATACTTATAATTTGTTCTATTATGATTTAATAGATAACATGAAAATAGAAAATAATTCTACACTTAGTGAATATTATGTAGAAGAAGTTTTAAAGGATGTGAAATATGATAAAAAGAGTTAAGGTAATAAAGGAAATTGAAAAGAAAAAACATAAATCATCATTTATAATTTATATGATATTAAGAACACTTGTTCTTCTTTGTATGGTAAGAGAAATAATGAATGGTAATTTTCAAAATGCTCTTCTTTGCGTTCTTTCTTTAGCATTATTTCTTCTTCCATCGCTTGCTGAGAAAAAATTCAAAATCGAATTACCTAATTTATTAGAAATTATTATAATGCTTTTTATATTCTCGGCAGAGATACTAGGAGAAATAAATAATTTTTATGGAATATATCCTAATTTTGATACAATATTACATACAATAAATGGATTTTTATGTGCATCAATAGGTTTTTCTTTAGTATATTTACTTAACAAAAATATAGAATCATTTCAATTATCTAGTATATTTGTATGTTTAGTAGCTTTTTCATTTTCTATGACTATTGGAGTACTTTGGGAAGCATTTGAATATGGAATGGATAAATATTTTAATCTAGATATGCAAAAGGATACATATGTTAATAAAATAAATACAGTACTATTAGATGAAACTCTTACTAATAAAGTAGTGTCTATAGATAATATTGACAAAACTATTATTTATGATAAAAATAATAGTAAAATAGCAGAGTTTAATGGATATATTGATATAGGATTAAATGATACAATGGAAGACTTGTTTGTAAATTTGCTTGGAGCAGTATCATTTAGTATACTTGGTTATTTATATTTGCTTAATGAAGATAAATATAAATTAGCAGGAAAATTTTTAACAAAAAGAAAATCTAATTAATACTTTTTAGAAATTACTATGTAAGATATTTGTATGAAAAAGCATTTAATCTATGTATGATTGAGTGCTTTTCTATTACACCAATAAGATAAGGAGAAAGTACTTTTATTACAAAAGTTTATTACTCATTGTACTTAATATCAAATGTTTTTGTTAATATAATAAGTAGATTAGTTTTATTTTATCATTGTAAATTTTTGTAAATATTGATGAAATATATAAACATATATGATACAATTTCATTAGGAGGTAAGGATTTGAATGACATATTTTGATGAAGAATATATAAAATTAGCAAAAAGAATATTAAAAGAGGGGATAGAAGTAGAAAATAGAACTGGTATTAATACAATAAAATTACCAGAGCATTCTTTTAAGTTTGATTTAAGAAAGGAATTTCCAATATTAAAAACAAAACAAATGGCATATAAGAATGCAATATTAGAAATGCTTTGGATATGGCAAGTTATGTCTAATGATGTAAGATGGTTAAAAGAAAGAAAAGTTCCTGTTTGGAATGAGTGGATGGTTGATGAAGATGGAATATATCGTATTTATGAACCCGAAACTTCTTTAGAAGATTATAATCCAGATAAGGAGGTTGTTGTGCTTGACCCTCTAAGTGTAAGTTTAAAAGATCCACTTGCAAAAAAAACACAATTATCACCTAAATTAGATGATAATGGAAAAGTTATGACTGCAAAAAGTTTAGTGCCTGGTAAAAATATAAAGATGGCAAAATATTATGGAAAAGAGTATGCAAATACAATAGGCACAGCTTATGGCTATATTGTAAATAGATATGATTATACAAATGAATTAATTTGGACAATAAAAAATAAT
Source organism: uncultured Clostridium sp. (assembly GCA_964555985.1). Lineage (GTDB taxonomy): Bacteria > Bacillota_I > Bacilli_A > RF39 > UBA660 > CAG-1193. Next base: position 6,956 of record CAZKUP010000029.1, read on the forward strand.
CCAACTGACCGTAGAATGGTATATAGTTTATGGCAAAATGAATTTTTAAGAACAGCTGTGCTTCCATCTTGTGTTTGGAGTACTGAATGGAATGTTTTTAAAGATTCATTGAATTTGCAAGTACATCAAAGAAGTTGTGATGTTGGATTAGGTCTTCCATTTAATATTACTCAATATGCAACATTTTTAAAAATGATTGCACAAGTAACAGATTTAGAGGCAGGTGTAATATCTTATTCTATAAATGAACCACATATCTATGTAAATCACTTAGAAGGAATTAAAGAACAAATTAGAAGAGCAGATTTATATGAGAATTTAAAAACAAAATCTGAAATAGAATTATTGAATCAACAAAAAAATAATTTATTACAAATGAAAGTCTTAGATAAAAATAGTAATGAATATAAAATGCTTGAAGTAAATAATTCAATAATAGATTTAATATTAAATCCTGTTAAACCAGACTTAATACTTAATAAAAATGTTGATGATTTCTTTATGTTTGATAATTCAAAGGAATTAAAAGATGTTGAAGTAGTAAATTATAAACATATGGGAAAAATAAAACTACCTATCGCACAATAAGGAGATTTATGAAAAATTTAAGTATAATTTGTGCAAAAGGGATTAATAATGAAATAGGATTAAATAATAAATTATTATGGCATATTAAAGAAGACTTGGAATTTTATAAGAATATGACCATAGGTAAAAATATAATTATGGGTAGAAATACATTTGAAAGTATGCCACCTAATGCTTTAAAGAATAGGAATCCCATTGTATTAAGTTCTAAACAAATAGATTTTATAACATGCTATAAAGATATTGATTTATTACTAGAAAATATTGAAAAAAGTGGAGAAGATTTTTTAGTAGTAGGTGGCGCAAGGGTATATGATGAATTTTTAGAATATGTAGATACTATGTATTTGACTCAAATATATAAAAGTTTTAATGCAGATACATATTTTCCCACATTTGATTATAATTGTTGGGATGAAACTTTAATAAAAGATTGTATGGATTATGAATTGCCATATAAAAGAAAAGTATATAAAAGAAAGAGGTAATAATGAATAAATTAATTGTAGTAGAAGGTGCTTGTGATGGTATTGGTAAAACTACTCAATATGAAATGTTATGTAATCATCTTTTAAATGATGGAGAAAAAATAGTTAAACATCATTTTCCTTCATATAATACTTATCAAGGAGTGCCAGTTGAAAAATATTTAAGTGGTGAATATGGTAAACCAAGTGAAACTAATCCTTATTTTATTAATAGTTTATATGCTGTTGATAGAGGTATTACATGGTATACAAATTTAAAAAAATGTTTTGATGAAGGAAATACAATATTATTAGATAGATATACTACTTCTAGTTTAATATATCAAGCTGCACTTATAGATGATATTGAAGAAAAGAAAAAGTTTATTGATTATGTAATAGATTTTGAATATAAAAAAATTGGTATAAAAGAACCTGATAATGTTATATTTTTAACCGCACCATTTGATTTAGTAACACAAATGCGTTTTAATAGAGTTCAAAATGAAGGTGTAGAAAATGATATACACGAAAAAGATATAGAATTTATGAAAAAAGTGTATGATAATGCATTATTTATTGCTGATTATCTTTCTTGGAATAAAATAGAATGCAGTAGTAATAATAAAATGAGAGATATAGATGATATACATGATGAGGTTTATAGATTAATAAAAAGAAAATAAGATATGCACAATATTATTAAAATATTGTGCATATTTCTTACATATTACAATTACAACCAGTGTTATTTCCGCCTCTAAATAAGAATAAAAGAATAAAAACAATTATTATTATCCAAATCCAATTAAAACTATTATCATTATTTCCATAATAAGGTACAGGGTACCCATAACATCCATACATAACTATATACTCCTTTCATCTTATTATATTTTATGCAAAAAAAATCATAACTGTTAATAGTCTATAAAAATAAATATTATTAAAATATTTATAAAAATATACTAATAATTAAACTTTTTGTTAAAAATTAAATTTTGAAAAACTATTGAAAAAATAATAGTCTTATGATATCCTTATAATAGGAGGCGTGTGATATGAATCAAGTATTAGATTTTTTAGCTGAAAATTATATTTATGTAGCGGGAGGTTCTGCAGTAATTATTGTTATTTTATTAATAATTATTGCATTTGGTAATAAAAAAGGTACTAAAAAGAAAGAAAAAGTTACACAACAAGATATTGAAATGATGAAACCACAAAATATTAATGAAGTTGGTAACATGGGACCAGTGGTAGAACCAGTTTTAGAAAATGTTCCACCAGTAGAGCCTGTAATGCCTACAGTAGATGTTCCAACTACACCAGTAGCTGAACCTATTGCTCAAGTAGCACCAGTAGAGCCCGTAATGCCTACAGTAGATGTTCCAGTTACACCAGTAGCTGAACCTATTGCTCAAGTAGCGCCAGTAGAGCCTGTAATGCCTACAGTAGATGTTCCAGTTACACCAGTAGCTGAACCTATTGCTCAAGTAGCGCCAGTAGAGCCTGTAATGCCTACAGTGGATGTTCCAGTTACACCAGTAGCTGCACCTGTTACTCCAGTAGCACCAGTGGAACCTCAAATGAATGTTTCACAAGAAGAAAATGCTAAAAAAGAATCTGATTTAGAAGTATTTGATATATAGCTTTATGAGTAGAAATACTCATTTTTTTCTTCTTTAAACTATGAAAATATGTATATCTATGATATAATATTTTATGTATAAATTAGTATAGAAATTGGAGGAAGTTATGAATATAGACTTAATGTTAAATGTTATAAAGAATGTAATTGATATATGTTTGGTTTGGTTTGGTATTTATTATATATTAAAAAATGTTAGAAATAATGTTAAGATGACTTTATTATTAAAGGGATTGTTAATGTTACTTGTAGTTAAGATTGTAGCTGATTGGCTTAATTTATTTACAGTTGGTTTACTTCTTGAGTATATAATTATGTGGGGTCCTTTAGCGCTTATAATTATTTTCCAACCTGAAATTAGAAATGCACTTGAGCAACTTGGAAGAACTCAACTTTTAGGAAGACATAAGACTTTGACTCTTTCTGAAAGAGAAAAAATGGTTTCTGAAATAGTATCTGCTGTTGAGTATCTTAAAAAGAATAGAATTGGTGCACTTATTGTTTTAGAGAGAGATTATAGTTTAAGAGAATATATTGATAGAGCAAAGAAAATTTATGCTGAAATAACTAGTGATTTGTTAATTTCAATCTTTTTCCCAAATAATCCACTTCATGATGGTGGTGTGATTATTCAAGGTGATAAAATTACTTGTGCTGGAGCAGTTTTTCCAACAAGTGTTGATATGAGAATTGGTAAAAGATTGGGTACAAGACATAGAGCAGCAATTGGTATTAGTGAGGAATCTGATTGTATTTCTTTGATTGTGTCAGAAGAAACAGGAAGAGTTTCAATAGCAATTAATGGAGATTTAAGTTATAATCTTTCACTTGAAGATGTAAGAACTATATTATTAGAAGAGTTACAACCAAAAACTGATTTAAGCGAAGATGAAATAGAAACGGAAGGTGATAATAATGAATAAGTTTAAGATATTATTAAAAAGGTTTCTTAGATTCTTTGATAAAAAAATAATAACTCCTATTACTAAATTCTTTGTATGGTTTGTTGATAATACTAAAAATTTAAGTAAAGTATCTGAAAGACTTCTTGCTAAAAAAAGTAGTTTAGTAATTATTTCTCTTATTATATCTATTGGCGTGTTTTATTATGTTGACACTAAATCAACTACAATAAGTGAAACATCTGCAGAGGTTTTATATAATCAAAAAGTAAATGCAATATATAATGAAGAACAATATGTAATTGAGGGAATTCCTGAGTCTGTTGATATTACTATGATTGGTAGAAAATCAGATTTATATTTAGCAAAACAATTACCAATTGATACAGTTGATATAGATTTAAAAGATTTAAAACCTGGAACACATGAGGTTTCATTAAAATATAAAGGTGCGATAGATTCAGTTAGTTATAAAATAGATCCATCTATTGCAACAGTTATTATTTATTCTAAGATGTCTGAGGTTCGTACATTAACATATGATATTGTTAATCAAGACAAGTTAAATTCAAAATTATCTATTTCTAAAGTAGAATTAGATAGAAAAGAAGTAATAATAAAGGGACCTCAATATAAATTAGATAAAGTTGCAACAGTAAAAGCACTTGTTGATATAAGTAAAATTGATAATCCTAAAGTTGGTTCAATAGAATTATCAGATATAAAATTAGTTGCTTATGATATGAAAGGTATAATTATTGATGTAGAGATTGTACCAACTGTTGTAAAAGCAACAGTTGAAATAACTTCTCCAAGTAAAACAATACCTATAAAAATAGTACCTGAAGGAAAAGTTGCATTTGGTAAAGCAATAAGTAATATAACTTCTTCTGTAGAAAGTGTAACAATTTATGGTGATGAAGATACTTTGGCAAATATTAAAAGTATAGAAGTCCCTATAAATGTTGAAGGACTTGATTCAAAGAAAAAACAAACTTTAACAATAAAAAAACCAAGTGGAATTAGAGAAATAAGTGATGTATCAACAACAGTTAATATTGAAGTTGAAACAGAATCTACTAAAGAAATTGAAAATGTACAACTAGAATACATTAATCTTGATTCCGCATATTCACCTAATGCTAATAGTGACGCAGATAAATATGTTACTGTTGTTGTAAAAGGTGTTGAGTCTATAATAAAAGATATAGATGAAAGCGATATAAAAGTATATGTTGATTTAAAAGGATATGGTCCAGGAACACATGATGTAGATGTAATAGTAGAAGGTGCAGATGTAAGAGTATCATATGAATCAAAAGTTTCAAAAGTAACTTGGATTATAAGTAAAAATAGATAAATTAATTTGCAAATAAAAAAAGTGAAAAAAATTAAAAAATTTTCACTTTTTCTATTGATAAACATGGGGGGGGGCATGATATAATGTTTGTGTAAGATAAGGGAGGTGAGATAATGAAA